>NZ_JAIFKJ010000607.1:2748-7673 GCF_019695415.1 Thiohalocapsa sp. | reverse complement strand
CTGCCGCCCCTAGTCAGATGTGTGGGCAGCGCACAGCACAGGGCCCTGTTCTCACTGTCCGCATCAGTGAGTTCTCCGTCGAGTCGCTGGTCTACCCCGTACGCCTCGCCGCCGAGGTGCCCGGCCCAGTCCGCCGCCAGGCTGCCTGGGTCCAGCCCCGACAATGCTAGGTCGGCGTCCCATTGCATGTCTGGTACCCAGGCGACCCGGGCGCTCCCTGTGATGCTGCCGTCCAATACCTGGATATCGAGGGTGCTGACGTCCATAGCCTCGGCGGTACCGGTACCGCCCAGGTCCAGCGTGGCGGGCGGGTAGGCGGCGAGTGCCGCACTGCCCTTGAGGTTGTAGTCGTAACCCTCATCCAGCCCGCCGGCACTCGAAAGCTCGAAGCCCACGCGGCCGGCCAGGGCCGGGTCGTAGAGCCCCGGATCCAGGTCGTCTGCCCGCAGCGCCAGCTTCCAGGCCAGCGCAGGCACCCATGCGAGATCGCCCTCACCGGCGATGAGCCCGCCGAGGGTCTCGACGGAGAAGGTCGCGAGCTGCACCCGCTCAAGATCTCCGCTACCAGCGACGTTGACCACGGCGTCTGGATACTCCGTCAAGGCCGCCGTCAGCTTGGCCCCGAAGCTGTAGCCTGTATCGAGTCCACCCTGGGAGGCGGCCTTCAGCGCAATCTGACCGCCGAGACCCGGCAGCTGCTGCCCGGGATCGATGTCGGCGGCGGTGACGGCCAGGTCCCAGGTGACGGCTGGCTCCCACCTGGCACTGCCCTTGGCTTCGATGCGGCCGCCGAGGGTCTCCACCAGGAGCGATTCGATGCGAGTATCTCGGGCGCTGCCGGCGCCCGTCAGGCTGAGCCGGGCCTCGGGGATTTCGGCACCCAGCACATCGCCATCGAGCCGGTAGTCGAAGGCATCCAGGTCGCCATCCAAGGTGACTTTACCCTGTGGCGCCGCCACGAGGACCTCGCCGGTGAGCGGCCAACGCAGGCGCTCCCATGTACCCTGCAGCACGAAGGCAGGCACTGCACCCGCCAGGTCCGCATGACCATTGAGCTCCAGCACGGCACCGGATGCCGTCTCGTCCAGCTGCACCCGGTTCAGGGTCAGGCGCTGCTCTGCCCAAGTGAGATCCAGGTCGGCGCTGAGCTTGCCGAAGTCCGCGAGCGCCGGGGCGTCGGCGTCGAGGGTACCGGTGACAGTGGCGCGCTCGAGGTCGCCCTCGGTCTTGAGGCTCGCTTGCAGGTTCACCTCGGGTGCATCAGGGACCACGGCGGGCAGGTCCACGCGGTCGAGCTGCAGCTCGCCCTGCCAGGCCGGCTCGCTCAAGACGTCGCGGACCGTAGCGCTCAGGGTCGCGGCGACGGCGCCGGCCACCGAGTGCGTGATGCGCAGCGTCGCGAGGTCGCCGCCGACGCTGCCATCTCCGGTCAATTCCAATGCCGGGGCCTGGCGGAAACGCCAGTCCAGGGTGAGGTCGAGGGGGTAGTCCCCAGTGAGGCGGACGCTGCCCTGTGCTTGGGCACTGGCCTCAGGCTGTGCCAGCTCCGCGCTGAGCCGGCGCAGGTCCACGCGGTCGCCGTCGGCAGCGGCCGACAACTCCGCGCGGTTGACGCGGATCGCCGACGCGGGCGGGGCGTCCTGCTGGCGAAGGCTCAGGCGCTCCACCAGCACGCGGTCGATGTCCACCGCGATGGGCAGGCGGATTTCAGGCAGCGTCAGGGGCTCCGCAGGTGGCTTGTCCGCCGGCGGCGGCGCAGTGATGATATCCAGGTCCGCGACGCTCAGGTCGGCGACCCGCAGCTCCCCCGAAAGCAGCCTGGCGGGTCGCCAGTCCAAATGCAGCCGGCCGAGATCGAGCGACAGCGACGGCAGGTCCAGCACCACATCGGCGAGGGTCAACTCCCCCAGCACACGGCCGTCGACACGCCCCACCGCGACACGGTCAGGGACAAGCTCCTCGGCAAACGCCACCGCCATGCGCAGGCCTGTCTGTGTCCCGAGCACGAAGCCCAGCAACAGCACCAGCACCAGCAGCAGCAGGCCGGTCAAGCGCAACAACAGACCGACGAGGGGGAAGCCGATGAGGGACCGAGTGGTTTTGCGGGTGGCCATGGGCGAGACGCGTTAAAGATCCGGCCCAAGGCCGACGTGGAGGCGGAAGCCGGCCGGCTCCTTGGTGATCGCGTAGGCCACATCCAGCCGCACGGGACCGATGGGCGTCGCAAAGCGCAGCCCGAGGCCAGCGCTCTGCTCCCAGTCGGCGTTGTAGTCCGGGTCGAAGGCGTTGCCGAAGTCCGTGAACACCGCGCCGCTCCAAGGGCCCTTGATGCTGCGCTGATACTCCAGGCTGCCGACGGCCAGATAGCGCCCGCCGATGATACTGCCCGTTTGCGGGTCCCTCGGCCCCAGTGCATCCAGGCCCCAGCCGCGGATGCTGTTGTCGCCGCCGGCAAAGAAGCGCTGACTGGCCGGCACATCCTGCACGGAGCTGGCCCACGTCGCCCCGACGTTGGCGCGGCCGATGAACCTGTTGCCGCTGCCCAGGGTGCGGATGGCCTTGTAGCTCAGGCTGCCGCTCAGGTAGCTGGTCTCCGAAAGGACATTGCGCGCCGTGCCCTGCAGCAGGAGCCTAATGCGATGACCGTTCTTGGTGTTGATGGGGTCATCCGCCACGACTCGGGACCAGGAGGCGTTCGGGACCAGGCCGTTGAAGCTGTCGCTGTCGTCGTCGGCGACCTCGTAGTCCTCATAGCGGTAGTCGAGGCCGAGGTTGCGCCGCCAACCGCTGGGGGTAAGCACGGACTGGAGCGCGCCCAGCTTGAACAGCGTGCCCTGTCGGCTCGCGGTGTCGAAGGAATAGACCTCTGGACGGATCTGCACATAGTCCGACACTGGATCGCGCACGGGGATGCGGTACTCGGCGACGAACGACTGGGTCACCGGCGCGATCTCGATTTCGGTCTTCAGTTTATGCCCGCGACGGCCGATGTAACGCCGCCGGTAGTCGAGGCTGAAGCGTGGTCCGAGATCCGTGGCGTAGCCGACACCGACGCGGTACTTGTTGGCCTTGTTGCGCTCGGCCACGACGCGGACGGGCACGCGCCGATCCGGCCCGGCCTGATCCTTGAGCGGCACGATTTCCACGTTGCTGAAGTACTCGGTGCCGATGAGCCGGCCCTGAAGCCCGAGCAGCAGGTCTGGGTCGTAGACATCGCCGGGGGCGAAGTCCACGAACTTCTCCAGGAAGTCGTCGGCGAGCAGGTCTTGGTCGAAGCTCACCCCGTCGAGATACCAGCGTGGCCCGGTGTCGAGGTGAAACTCCACATGCGCCGTGTAAGCCACCGGGTCGATCAGTACGATGTGGCGCAGCAGCTCGGCATCCAGGTAACCCTGCTCGGAGGCCACGCTGGTGACCTGGCTCTTCGCCTTGTCATAGTCCGCGTGCAGGAGCACGTCGCCGGGCTGCAGCGGGAAGGTTTCCGGGAAGGCGGGATTGCTCGCCCCGGGGCCGGTGATGCGATAGTCCACCGACCCGATCTTGACGGGCTCCCCCGGGTCGACGCGGAAGCTCGCCACCCAGCGGCCGTTTGGATCTTCAGGCCGGTCGAGGTTGTCCTCAACCTGCACCCGGTATAGGCCAAAGGGCGCCAGCGCGTCGCGGATCTGATCCGGCGCCCGCCGATACAGCGCGAGAATGCGCGGCACCGTGAGCCCGCTGTCGTTCTGTTCCTGGTAGATGCCGAGCAAAGCAAGGACGTTCTTCTCCTGCTGCCCCTCCAGCCCCTCGACGGTCACACGCAGCGACACCCCCGCAACCGTAGCCGGCAACCCAAGCAGTAATCCGCAACAAAGAAGCAGCGCCGCCCGACGAGGCCGGCGGGCTACGCACCGGCGCTGTAAGGCGTGCGTCTGCATGCGTCAGATACTAGTGAATTCAGGCGAATATGCAAAGGTTATGAACGGCTCTATGACATTTATGTACGCCCTTCATCGGGCTCCGACCCCGACGCACTGCCGACGGCCGCCGTGGCCCGCAGCTCCGTCCGCAGCCCGGCCACCTCCTGCTGCAGTTGGCGCACCTCCGCCAGCACACGGTCCGTGTCGTCGTGCATGGCGCCCTCCATCTTGCGGCGGTCCGCGGCATGGTCGGCATCATGCATGGTCTGCATGGTATCCACGATGATGCCGATGAAGAGGTTCAGCATCGTGAAGGTTGCAATGAGAATGAAGGGCACGAAGAAGGCCCAGGCGGTGGGATAGCTCTCCATCACCGGCCGCACGATGCCCATGGACCAGCTCTCCAGCGTCATGATCTGAAACAGAGTGTACATGGACGCACCGATGCTGCCGAACCACTCCGGAAAGCGCTCGCCGAAGAGGCTCGTCGCCATGACCGCGAACACATAGAACAGGAGCAGCATCAGCCCGGCGATCGAGGTAATGCCGGGTACGGCCGCGAGCAGCGCCTCCACCACGAATCGCAACCGCGGCACCGTGGACACCAACCGCAGCACGCGCAGCACGCGGAGCGCCCGCAATACCGCAAGGGGGCCGCTCGCCGGCACTAGGGCGATGCCGACGACGATGAAGTCGAAGACGTTCCAAGCCCCCCGGAAGAAGCGCAAGCGAAAGGCGTAGAGCTTCAGGGCGAGCTCGATCACGAAGATCGCGAGCGCCGTCCGGTCCAGCGCCTTGAGCAGCCCGCCCCAGCGATCCATCAGCGCGGCCGAGGTCTCCAGCCCCAAGGTGATGGCGTTGACGATGATGACGGCGATGATGAAACGCTGCACCGGCCCGGACTCGATCCAGGCGCCGATGCGCTCGCGGGACAACATTGTCTAGGGCTCCGGCTGGGGGTTGATGGCTCGCTTGGACCCCGGTTATGTCGCTATATCGATAAGGACGTAGCTTCGAGGGGCGAGG
>NZ_JAIFKJ010000607.1:0-2648 GCF_019695415.1 Thiohalocapsa sp. | reverse complement strand
CTCGTCACTCGTCACTCGTCACTCGTCACTCGCCAGCCAATAAACCGCGCCGCACCCAGCAACGGGACCTGCTGGTTCAGGATCACGCGCACGGGCATCCGCTCCATGAGCCCCCGCATGCGGCCCTTATCCAGGAAGCCTTCAAGAAAACCGCCCGCACGCAGCAGGTCCAGATTCTTGGGCGCAATCCCACCACCGAGATACACGCCGCCCAGCGCCAAGAGCTTGAGCGCCATGTTGCCGGCCTCGCGCCCATAGAGCAGCGCGAACAGCTCCATCGCCTCGGTGCAGGGGTGCAGGCCCTCCGCCGCACACTGAGCCACCGCGGCGCCGACATCGCCATTGCCCGCGAGCGCGGCGGCCACCGCCGGGGGATGCTCGGCCTGGTGCCAGGCGATGAGAAAGTCGTAAAGATTGGCGATGCCCATGCCGGACACCACCCGCTCCCAGCTGACCCGCCCATAGCGCTGCTGAAGGTGGCCCAACAGCGCAAACTCGCGCTCATCGGCGGGCGCGAAGTCCGCGTGCCCGCCCTCGGTGGCGAAGGCGCGATGACGGGCTCCATCCCAGTAGAGACCAGCCTCCCCGAGCCCGGTGCCGGCGGCCACCACGCAAGCGTTGCCCACGCCATCGGACTCGCCCGGCTGGATCTCGGCGAGGTCGCCGGGGCCGAGGGCTGCCACGCCCCAGGCCACGGCTTCCAGGTCATTGAGCAGAAACGCCTGCTGGAAGCCCAGCCCCTGCGCCAGCTCCGCCGCATCCAGACTCCAGGGCAGATTCGTGGTCTTGCTGCGGCCGTCCACCACCGGCCCGGCCACCGCGAAGCTGCCGGCATCGCACTGCACACCGGTGTCATCAAGATAGCGGCGCACCAGCGCCGTCAGATCGCTGAAGTCCCGGCTGGGATAGCGGGCGGGGTGCGCCAGCGATACCGCATCGCCGGACACCTCCGCCACCGCAAGCCCCGTCTTGGTGCCGCCGATGTCGCCCACCAGTACGCGCATCTGCCTCTCCTGCCGCCGCCATTTTGACGCGCAGAATCATAACAGCCGGCGCTGCGCAGCAAACGCACGTGAGCTTTAACTGTGCTCCTGCGGAATGAACACAGATCAGGATCGGGATCAACAGAGCGAAATGATCGGGCGACTGGAGTCAAGGAAAACGAGCCAAAACGGAGGCTCCACTAGACCCGCTCCAGCACCGGGGCCCAGCGGCAGTCGCGTGTGCATAGCGAAGCGCGCGCGCACTGTCGCGCTGCCGGCATCCAGCCCCGAAAGGCATCGCCCGGCGGGCACTGGGCTCAGCGCACGCCGGGTAGCTTGGGAGTGAGATTTAGTCCGAGGACTCGCCGCCAGCAGTGGGCGCAGCGGCTGCCGGATAGGCATAGCCCGGATAGGCATAGCCCGGATAGGCGTAGGGATAGGCGCCGTAGCCATAGGGATAACCGCCCCAGTAGCCCGGGTAGCCATAGCCATAGCCTGGGCCGTACCAGGGACTGCCCCAGCCCGGGCCCCAACCGTTACCCCAGTTCCAAGGGTTGAACGGGCCCCAAAACGCGTTGGCGGAGCCTGCGGCGAACAGGGTGGCACCGGCGAGGCCGGCAGCGATCAGGAGACGCTTCTTAGCGAGCATTTGGTTTCCTCCGTCATTGACGTTGCCAATCAGCAGAGCCGGCCGTCGGGCCCGGCCCAAAAAAGACTAGGCCGACGAACGGTTTGTTTGTTTGATATATATCAATGTTTGTATATTCACAAATACTAATCTCGGTAGCCCAAAACCTTCTATGGCTGTCTCTGCACCGACATGAACCGCCGGGCGTTGTCGGCGGGCGCCCGCGCGCCGGGCAGCAGCGGCACCACTTACCGCGTCGTCTCGAACCGAAACGGCGCGGCCATGGTGCCCTTGGGCAGATGCAGCAGCACCCGCGCTTCCCAGGTCATGCGCTCGCGCACGCACACGGGCAGCATGGCGTTGCCGGTGTAAAGCTCGGGCGCGTCCTGCGAGGGTGTCAGACCGACGCGGTTGTAGCCCATATCCATGTCGACGCCGGCGAAGTCGAGCTCCACCCGTTCGGGGACCGGCAGGTCGATGAGGCGTACCTCGACGGCGAGGGGGTGAGCGGCGGGAATGCCCCGGGGAAGGATGTCGAGCTGCACGCCGCCACCGCCCGCGAAGCGGGCCGCGCAGGCGGCGGTGGTGATGTCGCAGGCGGGGCTCAGGGGAGCGCGCTCGGCGATGCGCGGGAATAGCCCCGGCCAGGCCTTGTAGACGGCGACGCCGCTCACGGCGGCGGCGAGCGCTGCAGCGGCGACCCAGAGGAGGGCAACGCGCGGATCGGCGCGGCGCCGGCCCGGGGCTGGGTCGCGGCGCCGCCGCGGTAAGACATCGGTGTGCTCGTGCGACACCGGATCGGGCTTGGGATCCGCCGGTTGGCTCATGCGTCGAGGTTACCGTCAATAACCACCTTTGTCTGCTGATGCGCAGCGCGGACTGACACATCTGCCTCGGTGCTCGGTCCAGGCGTCCCATGGCGCTCGCGCCATCCAGCTCATAGCCGACCGCATAGGGCTCGTTGCGCAGTTGCTGAGGACCAGCAGCGTGCGATCGCAGATCTCCGTCACCTCCAGGTACGGATCCACGGGTACGCG
>NZ_JAIFKJ010000123.1 GCF_019695415.1 Thiohalocapsa sp. | reverse complement strand
CCACACAGCCAAGCGCCCCCCTGTGGGAGCGGCCTCTGGCCGCGACAGCAGCCGCGCAGCCCAAGTCGCGGCAAGAATGCCGCTCCCACACAGCCAAGCGCCCCCCTGTGGGAGCGGCCTCCGGCCGCGACAGCCGCGGGCGAGGTCGAAGTCGCGGCAAGCACACCGCTCCCGCTAGGCGCGTCAGCGGCAGCGTCGAGCAGCCGCCGCGAGCTTCTCGTCGTAGCGGTTCGCCCGGTAGCCGGCACCATTGTAGCCCTTCGCGAAGCTCGCCCAGCGCCCGGCGCGCAGGTGGCCCATGAGATCGTTGTTGTCGATGAAGGCGAGCATGTGGTTGAACTGCGCCTTCTCACCCGTAAAGTTTTCCACCACGAACTGCTCCATGCTCTCGCAGCCGGCCACGGTGTAGTTAAAGCCCATCACCTGGCCGAGCCCCCAGCTGGCTGACTTCAGCGCCTGCAGCGGGTCGAACTCCATGGCATCCTGCAGCCGGCCCCACTCGGCACTGCCGCCCTTGTAGAGATTGCGGTTCCAGCGCCGTGAGCTTAGATCCGGGCGCGTCTTGCTCACGGGCAGCGGAGTGAGCTTGTAGAACCAGTGCGCCTCGAACAGGATCTTGGGCCGCGCCGGCGGCGGCTCCCTGAGCAGAAAACCCGAGCCGGCGGATTCCACCGCGAGCACGGCGCGCAGGTGGCAGGGATTCACGCTCCAGGTGTCGGCCAGCTCGGCAATGTCGTCATTGCTGATCGCCGCCTGGCCGGGTATCGGGCCCGTCCAGGAGACTGGCACGAAGCGCCCGTCCGGCGTCTTGCTGGGGTAGTCGTACACGAACGGCGGCTCGTGCTCCGTCTCCACCCGCGGTGGGTGGTCAGGGACCTCCGCTGCTGCCGGCGCGCTGTCGGCCCCTGGTTCCTCGGGCTCCGCCGCCGCATCGCGCGTGGCGGGCGTCGGTGCTGCAAGCGCATCCTCTGGCTCAGGGGGCGTCGTTTCCATCTCGGCGCGGACGACCGCGAGCAATTCCTCACGCGCATCTTCAAGGATGCGATCGACCTGGGCTTCGATGTCAATGGCCATGGCGGATCTCCATAGACGGTTGCAGCGCACGCCGCGTTGGAGCGGGCGCGGCATGTGGCAGGGCAGAAGTATATATGAGCGCTTTGCTGCGTCTATGGGCGGCCGCGGTTGGTCGTGACCGGGGCCCCTCGCCGGCGTCGAATCCGCCGCGTCGCGCCATTCAAGCGGCCTTTCAACCGTCGGCTGTACTGTTCTCGCCCGGACGCGGCCGACGGAAGGTGAGGTTGCCGCATTCGGCACAGGCCGGGATGCGCCCGGTGCGTGTGAAATGGGTCTCGGCGCCGCATTTGTCGCAGACGAGGGTGCCTGGGCCGGTGATCTGGCCTGCCTGATACAGGCTCGCCTGGCGGGCGCGCTCGGCCCACTGCTTGAGCTGCAGGCTGGTCTGGTCGGCGACGCTGGTGAAGGCGTCGAGCATGCGCTGCTCGATGAGCTCGAGGTCGAACCGCCACCACTCGCGCAGGTCCTCGCCCGTGTCCACCAGCCAGTGTGCGGCGTCCTCCACGTCCCGCTCCACGTAATCGGCAATCTTGGCCGCTTCCTCCCGCGTCAGCTCCCCGAGCTCCACCATGCTCTCGCGAACTTGCTCCAGCATATGGCGCAGCTTCGGGGTGGCTTCTTCGGCTTGCTGCTGCGCATGCTCGATGCCCTCGCGTGTGCGCTTGAGCATCTCGTCATAGGCGTCCACCAGGCGGTCGGTGGTGTTGTCGTCGTCGCGGTGCTGCTTGCCGTCGTTCATCGCGCTCTCCGTCGGGTGGCGGTTCCCGGAAGCTCCAGGAGCCCTTCCTGAAAGTGTGCGCGATGGGGCGAAAATGGCAAGGGTCGGGCGCCATTGGTGGGCGTGGCGAAAGCGCCGATCCCTCTGCGGCCCCGCGAGCCCCTTGGGCGGAAGCCGTGCGTCGTGCGAATCAGCGCGGACTCATCGGCAGGCCAACGATGTGCTCATGACCTTTAATGGTGCGCTCAGCGATGTAGATGGCCTGCGAATACGCGAGGTTCAGTTGTGCCAGTGCGGCCGGCAACGCTGCCGGATCGTCGCGCTGCATCCGCTCGGCAAACGCCTCGGCGAGTCCGGTGTACATCCGGCACTGGCTCAGCCGGGCATGATCGTTGTTGCCGCCTTGTCGCTGCAGCTGAGACATGAACGCGAGCCCGCGCAGCTGCTTCGCGTGCTCGGCGCGATTGCGCAGCAGCTTCGCCACCAGCGGATCAGCGCAGTGCGCCGCCTGCGCCAGCAGCGCTTGCGGTGCAATTTCGGTCGCGGCGCGGGAGAAGGGCGAGCCGCAGGCCGCGGGCTCTGGCGCAGGCGGGCTTTCAGGTGCGGTAGCGTGAGAGGGTGGCTCCGCGTGGGCTTGGAGGCCGACGACTGCCCCCACAAGCAGCAATGCAGCCGACGCAAGAGCGGTTCGACGTCGACGCGGTCCGCGCTGGCGGCGTGGGAGGAGCGACATGAGCGGCGGTCTCCATGCTGTGACACCGGACCAGCCGCCGGGCGGAGAGACCGAGCGGCGACCTCAGGCTTGTCACGAATTCGTAACACAACTCCGCCGCAATTGGAACAACGCAAACAACCCCCTGTGGGAGCGGCCTCTGGCCGCGACA
>NZ_JAIFKJ010000184.1:3368-16405 GCF_019695415.1 Thiohalocapsa sp. | reverse complement strand
AACCGAAAACCGGCGTGCGACGGGTATAACAGAACGCCTGAGTCCAGCGGCTCACATCAGCACCAGCCAGAGGATGATTCCGCCCAGCAGCAGCCGGTAGAGCACGAAGGGGAGCATGCTGACGCGCTCGATGAAGGCCAGGAAGAAATGAATGGTGAGATAGGCGACGATGAAGGACAGGCCCGCGCCGATGCCGAGCGCCGCCCAGTCCACCGGGCCGGTGGCCTCCAGTAGGTCCTTGGTGGCCACAGCGCCGGCGAGCAGGATGGTCGGAATCGCCAGCAGGAAAGAGAAGCGCGAGGCGGCGTGGCGCGTGAGGCCGATGAAGAGCCCTGCCGTCATGGTGATGCCCGAGCGCGAGGTGCCCGGGATGATGGCAATGGCCTGAAACAGGCCGATGAACAGCGCTGCGGCCCAGTTGACAGCGTACTCGTCCATGCGCCGACTGCCGCGCCAGTCCGCATACCAAAGCAGCAGCCCGAAGCCGATGGTGGTTCCGGCGATGACCAGCGCAATGACCGTGTCGTCGCTGCGCAGCACCTCCAGCATGTCCTTGAGCGGTAATCCCAGCACCAGGATCGGCAGCGTTGCGATCACCACCATCCAGCCGAGCCGGGCGTCCTTGCGGCGCTCCGGGGTCAGCTCGCCCCAAGCTCGACGTGTCAGGCCACCCGCCATTGCGAGCGCCATGCTGGCGAGGTCGCGGCGAAAGTAGAAGACCACCGCGATCAGTGTGCCCAGATGCACGGCCACGTCGAAGGACAGGTCCTGGAGCCGGTAGCCGAAAAGCAGTGGCGTCAGGATCAGGTGGCCGGAGCTGGAAATGGGCAGGAATTCGGTGAGCCCCTGCACGAAGGCCAGGAGGACGATCTGGATGCTGTCCATGGAGAAGACTTGTTTCGGGCTTGGGCTTGGAGCGGCGGATCTCTGCCGGGCTTACCCGGCGGGCGCAAAGCATAGCGTGAAAGTCGGCGCGGGACTGCACCGCCGCGCGCGGTCCTCTCGCTGTAATTGCAGTCGTTCTCTCAATTGCAGGGGCCGGGCCTTGGCCAACCTCGTCGTGCGAGATCTTGATCAGCGCATCGTCGATGGGCTCAAGCGGCGTGCCGCCGGCTATCGCTGCGTAAGTGGGCTCCGGAAAACCCGCATCGACACCCCGGAAGCGCTGACATCCGTCCTCGAATGCCGCATACTGTGGTTCATCAGCAGTCACTGATTCACTCATGCAAGAGCTGGCGGGAGGAGCGCCTTGGCGGCACAGCAGAAACCCCTCCTGGAGGTGCGTGTCGAGACAATCTGCGAGCGCGGTTGCCGCAGGGTTTGGGACGCCATCGACAGTCTGGGGCAGGGCATCGACCTGCCCGAGACGGCGGACCGCGACGCAGCCGAGCGCGATTGGGTACTGGCTGAGCTGAAGGCCGTCATGTCGGTCTACGGCGCGCGCTGCGGCGTTCAGCAGTAACCCTGCCCTAAGCGCCGGCATTCCGGGTTTACCGGCGGGCCCACCAGCCCTGTGCGGGCAATCGCCCCCGACCCCTGACGAATCCGCCAGCCCGGCTGGCCAGGGGCATCCCGTTTGCCTAGAATGAAGGTCCTGTTCGAATAGGACTGGCATTCAAGGGCATGCAATCCATCGTTCAAGTCCTCTCTCAAGATCTCAGCGCCAGGCCTGCCCAGGTCGAAGCGGCCATCGAGCTTCTTGACGGCGGCGCCACCGTCCCCTTCATCGCACGCTATCGCAAAGAGGCCACCGGCGGCCTCGACGATGCCCAGCTGCGCCTGCTGGAAGAGCGCCTGACCTATCTGCGCGAGCTGGAGTCCCGGCGCGCCACGGTGCTTGCCAGCCTGAAAGAGCAGGGCAAGCTCACTGACGCGCTCCGCGAGGCCGTGCTGGCCGCCGACAGCAAGCAGCGCCTGGAAGACTTGTACCTGCCGTACCGGCCGAAGCGTCGTACCAAGGCGCAGATGGCGCGAGAGGCCGGGTTGGAGCCGCTGGCCGACGCCCTACTGTCCAAACCGGAGCTTGTGCCCGACGATCAGGCGGCGGACTTCGTGCGCCCGGAGCAGGGCGTTGCCGACACGGCGGCGGCCCTGGAAGGGGCGCGGCAGATCCTCATGGAGCGCACCGCGGAGGACCCGGAGCTGGTGGGTGCCTTGCGCGAGGCCCTGTGGCAGCGGGGCGTGCTCAAGTCCCAGGTGCTGCCGGGGCAGGAGACGGCCGGTGCCAAGTTCTCGGATTACTTCGAGTACGCCGAGCCCATCCGGCGCATCCCGTCACATCGCGCGCTGGCGCTGTTCCGGGGCCGAAACCAGGGGGTCCTGAGCCTGGAGCTGACGGCCGGCGACGAGCCGGATGCCGATGCGCCGCTGCGCTCGCGTGTCGCCGCCCACCTGGGGATTGCCGAGCGCGGCCGCCCGGGTGATGCCTGGCTCATGGAGACCGCCCGCAAGGCTTGGCGCGTGAAGCTCCTGACCAGGCTCGATCTCGACCTTAAGGGTCGTCTGCTCGAGGCCGCGGAGGCGGAGGCCATGCGCGTCTTCGCCACCAATCTGCGCGCGCTGCTGATGGCGGCCCCGGCGGGGCGGGTGCCCACCATGGGGCTGGACCCGGGGCTGCGCACCGGGGTGAAGGTGGCCGTGGTGGACGGGACGGGCCGAGTGGTCGCCACGGACAGCGTCTTCCCGCACGCCCCGCGCAAGCAGTGGGACGAGACCATCGCCACCTTGGCGAAGCTCTGCCGGGCGCATGGCGTCAAGTTGGTGAGCATCGGCAACGGCACCGCCTCGCGCGAGACGGACCGCCTGGTGCGCGAGCTTGCCAAGCGCCATCCGGAGCTCGGCCTCACCGGCGTGATGGTGAGCGAGGCGGGGGCCTCGGTGTACTCGGCGTCGGAGTACGCCTCCCGCGAGCTGCCGCAGTTGGATGTGTCCCTGCGCGGGGCCGTGTCCATTGCGCGGCGCCTCCAAGACCCGCTGGCGGAGCTGGTGAAGATCGATCCGAAATCCATCGGCGTCGGCCAGTACCAGCACGACGTCAACCAAACGGGCCTGGCCCGCTCGCTCGACGCGGTGGTGGAGGACTGCGTGAACGCCGTGGGCGTGGACCTCAACACCGCCTCGGCGCCGCTTCTGGCGCGGGTCTCCGGTATCTCCACGGGCCTGGCCGAGAACCTGGTACGCCACCGCGACGAGCACGGGCCCTTCCGCAGCCGTGCCGAGCTGCTGGGGGTGCCGCGGCTCGGCGAAAAGGCCTTCCAGCAGTGCGCCGGCTTCCTGCGCATCAATGACGGCCAGGAGCCGCTGGACGCCTCGGCGGTGCATCCGGAGGCCTATCCCGTGGTGCGACGCATCGTCGAGCGCACCGGCAAACCTGTGACCGCGCTGATGGGCGATCGCAAGGCACTGCGGGGGATCGCCGCCGAGCAGTTCGCCGACGCGCTGTTCGGCGTGCCCACGGTCCGCGATATCCTGGTGGAGCTGGAAAAGCCCGGTCGGGACCCAAGACCCGTGTTCGAGACTGCGGCGCTCAAGGAAGGCGTGGAGCAGCCCGAGGACCTGGAGCGCGGCATGGTCCTGGAGGGCACGGTGACGAATGTGACCAACTTCGGCGCCTTTGTGGATGTCGGCGTGCATCAGGACGGCCTGGTGCACATCTCGCAGCTCGCGGACAGGTTCGTCGAAGATCCGCACCGGATAGTGCGCTCCGGACAAGTGGTCAAGGTGAAGGTCTTGGATGTGGATCTGGCGCGCCGGCGAATCGGGCTCAGCATGCGCCTGGACGCCCCGCTGGAAGACGGCGGGCAGCGCAATGACCGGCGCCGGGCCGATGGCGAGCGCGGAGACGGGGGCCACCCGCGGCAGCACGCGACCCTGGGGCGTGGCAAGCGCCCGCAGCAGGAGGGCAGCAGCCGCGGGCGTCGCGAGCAGCGCACACCGCAGGGGGCACTCGCGGCGGCCTTAGAAGCCGCGCGCCGAGGCGAATGACCGACACCGAGCCGGACTCAGCGGCCGGGGCAGGCGCGCCCGGGCTGCGCGCTCGGGTGTACCGCGGACCCTCGCCGATCCATGGGCAGGGCTGCTTTGCGCGGGTGCCCTTCGCGCCGGGGGACTACATCGGCACCTATACGGGTCCGCCGGCAACGCGCAACGGCACCTATGTGCTCTGGGTCAGCGACGATGGCGAGCACTGGCACGGCCGCAGCGGGCGCAACCTGCTGCGCTGGCTGAACCACAGTGCGGCGCCCAACGCCGCTTTCGACGGCTTCGACCTCTACGCCCTGCAGGCCATCGCGCCGGGAGAGGAACTCACCTTCGATTACAACAACGGCGAGGGCGACGCCTTCGACTGAAAGCCCGGCACGTCGCGCCATTCCCTGCCCCGGCAGACGCGGGGGTTTCTGGCTCAAACCGTCGAGAATCGGCCGGCCTATGTTCTGCGCGAGCTGGCGGAACTGCTGCACCAGGGCGTGCAAACCCCGGCTGGTACCTGTTTGCGTCGGCACGGCATGGTGTTCTAAGGTGAGGCACACGATATCGCCGGCCTACGACGTACCTGCCGGCACATTCCAACCCTGCTGCGGGAGCACACAGTCCGCAGGCAACGCCGGAGGACCAGCCCATGTCCGCAGACACGCAGAAATCCGCCGCCCCTGGTGATACCGTCAAGGTTCACTACACCGGCCGACTGGTCGATGGTACCGAGTTCGATTCCTCCCGTGGCGCCGAGCCACTGGAGCTCACCCTGGGCCAGGGACAGACCATCCCGGGCTTTGAAGACGCCATCATCGGCATGGCGGCCGGCGAGCAGAAGTCCGTCACCATCCCCTGCGACTCCGCCTACGGTGCCCGCAATGAGGAAATGACCCAGACCGTGCCGCGCTCGGTCATCCCAGAGGATATCGAGCTCACCCAGGGCATGGTACTGAATGCCCGCAGCCCCGAGGGGCAGACCGTCAGCTTCACCGTGGCCGCTTTCGATGACGAGAACGTCACGGTCGACGGCAACCACCCGCTGGCGGGGCATGACTTGGTGTTCGAGCTGGAGCTGGTGGCCGTCGCCTGACGGAACAGCCCGTGCGGCGCTCCTCCGCGCTGCATCCTGGCATCGGCGATGAACAACGTGCAGCCGGCGCCGGTGCGTCGATGACGGGCCAGCCGCAGACCCCCAGGCCGCCGCTCGGCTTGGAAACTGCCTGGGCGGCACTGCTGGCGGCAGCCGGGCGAGACGTTTCGGCACCGGCAGAGGCTGCACGCTGGCTCAGCCGCGGCATCGACGGCGCCCAACATGCTCAAGCCAATGCGCCCGCGCAGGTACAGGATCTCCTGTCCTTGTATGGGCCGCTTTGTGCCGACGGCGGCTGGGTGGTGGGCCACTTGGGGCAAAGCCTGGATGGCTGCATCGCCACCCATCTCGGGGAGTCCTGCTTCGTCACCGGCCCAGACAACATTCTGCACCTGCACCGCATGCGCGCCCTCTGTGACGCCGTGGTCGTGGGGGCCGGCACCGTCGCGAGCGACGACCCGCAGCTCACCACGCGGCTGGTATCCGGTCCGAGCCCGGTGCGCGTCGTGCTGGATCCGCGCGGGCGGCTCGGCGCAGACCACCGACTGTTTCAGGACGGCGCTGCACCAACGCTGTTGTGCAGCACAAACGCCGTGGGCAAGACCCGAGCGCCGGGCCAGGCAGGGTTGCTGGTACTACCGCACAACAAGGACGGGCTGCGGCTGGACGCACTGGTGACGGCGCTCGCCGAGCGCGGGCTCAAGCGGCTCTTTGTGGAAGGCGGCGGGGTGACCGTCTCCCGCTTTCTGGCGGCGGGGCTCTTGTCCCGCCTCCAGATTGCGGTGGCGCCGCTGATCATCGGTCAGGGCCGGCCCGGGCTGAGCCTCCCGCGCACGGAGCGGCTCGCAGATGCGCTGCGGTTGTCGCCCCGCATCTTCCGCATGGGCGCGGACATACTCTACGACCTCGATCTGGCTGCGCCGGAGGCAGCTACAGATGCAGGGCAGGGGGGCGGCGCCCCGGCGGCGGACGAGGGAGTGCTGCGACAGGTGCGGTGAGGTCTGATCGCTGCTCAGTCGCTGCTCGGGGGCCTTTGCACGGGCCAGCTGTCGCCGTGACGCCGAGTTGTGGGGCAGACCGACTGCGCGTCGCTGACGCCGCGGACAGTGAGTCACGGCATCCTTGCCGTGGCCGGCGTGTGGTGGCTTATTCTGTCGACGGCTGACTCTGCTGCATCTGCTCCATCTGCTGCTGCATCTGTTGCATACGCTCCTGCATCTTGGCGCGCATCTCTTCGAAATAGGTCGTGGCCTCCTCCATGTCGGCATTGCCGTCGCCGCTGGTGTCCATGGCTGAAAAGGACTCCCGGGTGGGCTGCTCGAACTCGTCCAGATCCACCTTGCCGTCGTCGTTCTTGTCCAGATTGTCGACGAAGGTTTTGCCCGGATCGGGCATGCCGCGCTCCTTCATGGCTTCCATCATCTCGGCCGGCACCTGCTCGGCAAAGGCGGCGCTTGCCTCTTCCACGTCGATGAAACCGTCGCCGTTGGCGTCGTTCTTCTGGAACTGTTCTTTCTGCGGTGCGGTGGCCTCTTCCATGGAGATGCTGCCGCTCTCATCGGTGTCCAATTTCTGCATAAAGGCCTTGGCGGCATCGGCGGCCTGCGCCCCGCCGCCCGCGGCGGGGTCCTGGGCGACGGCGACATGGGCCGCAAAGCCGGTGCACAGCGCGAGCGCGGCGAGGGGGATGAGTCTCTGCATGAATCGATTCTCCAAAGGGTGGATGAGTGGGAGGTTAAGGACGGCGCTGCCCATGCGACCGGCCCGTCGCCGGCGGACTGCGCGCGCAGCAGCCCTGCGACCAACCGCCTGACAGGGTAGTGATCGTGACGGCCGCTGGCAAATGCCAGAATCTGCTGCGTGCATTTCTGTACGTCGGAGCCGACGTCGGCAGCGGCCACACCACCCGCGCTGGGACCGTGCCGGCGTTGTCGCAGATGCGTGCGCCCTTCTAAGCAGACCCGCAAGCAAGTATGCTGGGGCGTTCATCGCGGCGGTTGCGCGGTGCCGGCGGCGGCATCCCAAGACCCGCCGCGGCCCGAGGCTCCGACCATACTGATGACCGACACCAACCGCACCAATTTCATCCGCCAGATCATCGACGCCGATCTCGCCTGTGGTAAGCACCAGAGCGTGTGTACCCGGTTCCCGCCCGAGCCCAATGGCTATCTGCACATCGGACATGCGAAGTCCATCGTGCTGAACTTCGGCATTGCGGAGGACTATGGCGGCGTCTGCAACCTGCGCTTCGACGACACCAACCCGCACAAGGAGAACGTCGAGTTCGTCGAGTCCATAAAGACCGATGTGCGTTGGCTCGGGTACGACTGGGGCGAGCGGCTCTACTTCGCCTCGGACTACTTCGAGCAGCTCTACGGCTTCGCGGTGGAGCTCATCCAAAAGGATCTGGCCTATGTCTGCGATCTCTCGGCGGAAGAGACCCGCGCCCGGCGCGGCACCTTGACGGAGCCCGGTCAGGACAGCCCCTACCGCAATCGATCTGTGGAAGAGAATCTAGACCTCTTTCGGCGCATGCGCGCCGGCGAGTTTCCGGACGGCTCCCGCACGCTGAGGGCGAAGATCGACATGGCGGCACCCAACATCAATCTGCGTGACCCGGTGCTCTACCGGATCCGCCACGGCGTGATTCACCATCAGACGGGCAATGCCTGGTGCCTGTACCCCACCTACGACTACACGCATCCCATTTCGGACGCGCTGGAGGGCATCACCCACTCACTGTGCACCTTGGAGTTCGAGGATCATCGCCCGCTCTACGACTGGTGCGTGCACAACGTCTCGGTGCCCTCCAAGCCGCGGCAGATCGAGTTCAGCCGGCTCAATCTGGAATACACGGTGATGAGCAAGCGGCTGCTGACTCAGTTGGTGGAGGAGGGCATCGTCGCCGGCTGGGATGATCCGCGCATGCCCACCATCGCAGGCCTGCGCCGCCGCGGCTTCACGCCCGGGGCGGTTCGGGAATTCTGCGAGCGGATCGGTGTCACCAAGGCCGACAACCTGGTGGAGATGGGTATGCTCGAAAGCGCCATCCGCGACGATCTCGACCGGAATGCACCGCGCGCCATGGCGGTGTTGCAGCCGCTCAAAGTGGTTCTCACCAACCTGCCGGACGACGCACCGGCGCAGATCACCGCGCAGAACCACCCCAAGCGCGAGGACATGGGCACGCGTGCGCTGCCGTTCGGTGCCGAGCTGTACATCGACCGTCAGGACTTCGCCGAAGACCCGCCCAAGGGCTTCAAGCGCCTGGTGCCGGGCGGAGAGGTGCGCTTGCGCAACGCTTACGTGATTCGCTGCGATGAGGTGCTCAAGGATGACGCAGGCACAGTGACCGAGCTGCGCTGCTCGGTGGACCCCAAGACCCTTGGCCGCAATCCAGAGGGCCGCAAAGTCAAGGGTGTGATCCATTGGGTCTCGGCGACCCACGGGGTGGCAGCCACTGTACGCCTCTACGATCGGCTCTTCAGCGTGCCGCAGCCGGGCGGTGCGGGCCGCGACTTCCGGGCAGACCTGAACCCTGCGTCGCTGCGCACCCTTACAGACTGCGTGCTGGAGCCGGCCTTGGCCGCTGCACCCCCGGGGACGCGCTACCAGTTCGAGCGCGAGGGCTACTTCGTTGTCGATGCCGATGGCACCCCCGAAGCGCTGGTGTTCAACCGGACTGTGACCCTGCGCGACACCTGGGGTAAGCGCCAAGCGGGTGGCGCCTGAACTGGTTCAGGCGCTGTACTGCGCCAGCCTCCAGTAACAAAAAGGGCCGACATTCCGCAGCATTCGAAGGAGATCGGCGATGAGCGACAACCAACAGCTCGACCCGCCAGGCGCGGGCATCCCCTGGCACGAGCGCCAACTCATCGGCGCAGGTGTGCGTGCGGCCGCGAGCTTCCTGTCAAAAGACCGCCTGACCGCATTGTTCCGGGAAGAGGCCGAGCGAGCCATCGCGCTGGCCGGCAGCGTCGACGAGGCCGCGGGACGCCGACGTGTGTTGGTCGGGCGCTTCTTCGGCATTGAAGACAGCAGCCGGCACTGGTCTGTCTACATGACGCTGGAGCATCTGGTGATCGTGAACTCCGCCATCGCCGCCACGCTGCCGCGGCTCTTCTCCGGGCTGGAGATGGTGGACAGCGTGCGGGTCGAGGACTTCAAGCCCGTCCCGGAGGCGGGCCCGGAGCAATTGACCGACCTCGCCAATGTCGTGGAGCGCTATACAGACATGGTGGATAAGCTCGGCAACCTGCGCGCGGGCATCCGCTTTCCGCATCCCTGGTTCGGGGAGCTATCGGCGGCGCAGTGGCATGCCCTCGCCGCGGTACACAACAGCGTGCACCGCCGGCACATCCAGCGCATCCTGCGCGCCCTGTGAGCCGGCTGGCGCCAGTCGGTGGGTTTCTTCACAACCTCTCAGTAGGTGGCCGCCGCGGGCGCCGGATAGGGCACCAGAAGCTCGTAATCCACCAGGGCCCAGAGCGTCTGCCCGCGCCGGCACAGCAAGCGCCGCCCGTCGGCCGCAGTCCGCACAATGAGGTGCCGCGGCTTGTGGTCCAGCACATCCCAGCCGAGCCCGCGCAGACGGGCCCGCGCGGTGTCCGTCAACTCCCGCAGCTCTGCCGCCGTCAGATGGCCCTGCTGATGGGCGGCCTCCGCGTCGATACCGTCGATCCATCGGTAGAGCAGGATATACATTCGCTCCCAGTCGTAGCCCACCTTAGCGTCCTCCGGCTGTGCGGCTTGGTCCTCCGCCAGCACACGGTCGTACCACCAGCGGCGGTGTGCGATGCGGCCGAGCTCCCAGTCGAGGTAACGGGTCGCCGGTGAGTAGATGGCCAGCGGCGCCTTGGTGGGCACGCGGGCGCCAGCCTCGGCGCGCAGCCGCTCCACGTGGGCGAATTCGGCGAAGGGCGACAGGAACTCGCTCGCAGCGATGCGATCGCGCTCCTCCCAGTCGACCACTTCTCCCGGCGCCATGGAGACCAATGCCTCCTGCGCGAAGCGGCTGAACTTCACCACCAGCGCGAAGCGTGTGCAGACGGGGTGGGGTACCGGCACGCGGTAGACGGCACCGGTGGCCCCAGCGAGCTGGCGGCCGATCTTGCTGAGCCGCTCGCCGACGAACCATTGCGAGGGCAGAATGGACGCGAGCACAGGCCAACCGTGGCGGGTCACATACAGATCCCCCGCCTGCTTGCCGCGCAGTTGCAGGTAGTCGACCCCGAAGATTCTGCGCCGCAGGCGATTGGGTACGGCGTCGAAGTGCCTGTGCCGATACAGGTGGAGACCGAAGTCGAACCGCTCCACCGACGTATGCCCCCTCAGACGTCGTCCGGCTCCAGGAACGGCTGCTCCAGCAGCCGGCCGTAGTCATCCAGCCCGCCGCCCTCGAGACAGCACTCGATGATGCGCTTTCCGGTGGGCAGCAGGTCCGGCACGAGGAAGGCCTTGAGCTCCCGGTGGAAGAACTCGGTCAGGATCGCTGCACCCTGGTCGTAAGCCGCCGGGCCAACCTCCGGCTGCTGGTCGACCTCAAAGAACCAGTGCCCGATGGTGCTGCCCTCCACCATAATCTTGCTCGGCGTGTAGCCCAGCAGCGGACACCGGCTCGGGCGCAGGCGATTCCCGGCGAAGCGGGCGCCGCCGCGCCGGGCGAGATACTCGCGGGTGATCCATTGCGGCATGAAGCCTACGTCCCAGGCGCCGATATGCTGGTTCGGGATCAGCACGTAGCGGACCTCCGGCGTCTCGATGATCTGATTCAGCAGCAGGTTGGCATGGTCCACCATGCGCCCGGTGGCGAAGGGCCAGTAGGAGCCGACGCCCTCCGAGGTCATGCCGGCTGTTTCGACGATGCTCGGATTGGCGTGACCCCGCGGCGCCACCAGCCGCCAGAGCCAAGCAAGCGCAGGCGGCAGCACGTGGAACAGCCCGATGATGCCGTAGCTGGGCCGCTCGGCGGTGCAAGGCGGGGTCCGCACGCCCATGCTGCGCACATCCACGTCTACGGCCCCACGCACCACGTCCGGGATGATCTTGCGCGGAATGATGACGCGCGGGTTGGGGCAGGGCTCCCCAGGGGCGTCTTCGATATGCTCCCAGAGCAAGGTCGTGGCGCCCGGATGGCCCTGGATGTTGAGAAACAGCAGCGGCACCGGTGGATGCACCGTCAAAGACTCGATATGCGGGTCCGTGCCATAGCTGTCGATGTGGTTGCAACGGACGAACCAGGCCTCTTCCGCGTCCATCAGCGTCAGCTTGCCGTTGCCTTTCTCGAGCGACGGGTGGCAGAGCGCCATGTCGTCCGTCACGGGGCGCAGCTCGCAGCCCTGTGGCAGGGTGAGGGTGCGCGCCTCGCCAGTGATGAGATTGCGGCCGATGAGCAGCGTGCCGTCGGCCTGGCGATGCGCGTATTCCAGCATCTCGCTCTTGCCGCCGCCGCTTGCGCCCTCGTGCGACAACACCACCCGGTTCTCGTAGGGCGTCACAACCTGCACGGTGGAGCAGTGCATGGTCACCCAGCGCTCTTCCTCACCGATGTTGAGCAGCACGCCATAGACACCCTTTTTGGCACTCGGGCCTGGGTACAGGTTGTAGCTGAAGAGCTCGTGCAGCCCTTCGGTGCGGTTATGCACCACCACTTGGCGCCCGTCGAAGTGCGTATGCCGAAACGGCGGTGCCACATAGATGACGGCCTTGGGCGAGAAGTCGTCGGGAAGATCTTCCACCGGCACGATGCCTTGCAGCAGCGCGAGCCCCAAGGCGAAGAAGCCGGCATTGTCCGGGGCGATCACCAGTGCCTGGGTCGCCGGGCTCGGCAGGCCGGCATAAAACGGGAAGACGGCGAGCGGCTGCGTCTTCAGCCAGTCGAATGTTGCCTGACGCACCGGATCGAAGGATTCTCCGAAGCGCTCGATGTAGGTGGGCTTGTCGGTCGGGCGGCTGTCGCCAATGACCATGCAGTCCGGGTCCCGCCGACGCATGTAGGGCTCGGTGTAGTTGGCGCAGATGCCATTACGGGTACGGCAGACGGTGGCCTCCACCACGCGTCCAATCCCCGGCACGTCATAGGCGACCTCCTGCTCGCCGTCGGCTGCATCGCGCACGGCGAGCGCCAAAAGCTCCTCATGCGTTCCCGCCACCGAGACTCTCGGCGCGGAGCTCAACAGGTCGATGGTCTCAGGCGGCAACGGCAAATCCAGCAGGGGATGCGACGAATGACTCATGGATACGGCTTCCGTGAGTGGATCGGGGATGGGCGGAGAAGACCTGAATCTACGAAGGGTCAGTGGGACCAGGTAACCCGACCGGCGATCAGCCACTGAAATTGCGGCTTACGCGGATACTACCGACAGTCGCCGGCACGCAGCCCCTCTTGCGCATCGGGAAATCCGCAGACTCGGCGGATAATCCGAGGTATCACGAAGCAATAGCCGATGCTGCGCCCGTGCGTATTCGGCAACGCGCACCGCCGTGGCCGAAGGGGGCGCACGCGCGTCTACAGCGCCGGCGTGGTGCCAGACATCTCGGGTCGGAAGTGGCGCGCCGCTGTGTGCGGCGCTTGCCGAGGGGGAGTCGCGCTCAATCGGGGTGAAACGAGACTCGCCCTCGACGACTTTACATAATATACATTATGCGCAACTATACATTGTGCGCGCTCTTGGTGTAGGCGCGATATAGCGATGTCCGGTTTGTGCAAGCTGGTTCAGATCGACGGCTCCGAGTTACCGACCTGTCTAAATCAGATGGCCCAACGCCAGGAGACCGAAGGCGATGAAGAGCACGGCTGCGCCGCGGTGCACCCAGCGCGTCGGGATGCGCCGCAGGAGCGTACAGCCGAACAGGATACCGATCAGCGAGACGGTCCAGAGCCCCAGGGTGCCGCCCGTGAACACGGCCCAGATGTCGCCGGTTCCCGCCGCCAGCGCAACGACTGCCAGCTGTGTCTTGTCCCCAAGCTCCGCCA
>NZ_JAIFKJ010000184.1:0-3268 GCF_019695415.1 Thiohalocapsa sp. | reverse complement strand
GGTCCATGCCTGATGATACCGCCGTCAGCAGTGACGGCATCGGCGGGCGCCCGGGTCTAAACTCAAAGAATAAGGGCTTGGCGGTGCCCACCTCGCGCCGGAGTATGGGATGAAATGGCTGACGGCATTGCTCGCAGTGGCGCTGTTCTTCGGCGCGGCCACTGCAGCGCCGGAGGAGGCTTTGCCATCCCCCGGGGTCGTGCGTTATGCAACCGCTGCCGAATGGGCCGCCTGCATTCGGCAGACTCAGGCCGAGCTCGCCCCGCGGGGTCAATGTGGTGCATCCAATTGCTACGACGACGCGGGCCGGGACCTGATCGACATCTGTGTCGCGAAAGTCGGCTATCTCAGGTACACGTCGGCCGAGACCGCAGCACTGCTGCGCGAGATCAGCGAGGGAGATATCAGCAACGCCACCGCCTCTAAAGTCCGGACGTATCCACCCGGGCACCCGGTGCGCAAGGCCTTTGCGAAGGCGCAGGCAAGGCGATAAGCCGCTTGTGGCTCGTCCACTGATAGGCTTCACAGAGCGACTGGGCTGAGCGCGGCTGTGGGAGCAGCGGCAAACCCGACCGACTGCGGCTGGGCCGGGCTTTGGACGGGATGGAGAAATTGGCGGAGAGGGTGGGATTCGAACCCACGATAGGCTATTAACCTATACACACTTTCCAGGCGTGCTCCTTAAGCCACTCGGACACCTCTCCGGCGGGAACTTACGGCTGTTGAGCGCGGCAGCAGTCCGTTATGGCCGCATCCGAACATGTGCCTGGAATGCCGTCGACATGGCACAACCGCAAGCAGAGTAGAATAGCCAAACCCGTCGATTGTTTCAAATTGAAGCCCCATGCCGCCGAAGCGCGCCGCCGCGCGGGGCACCGCCGCCGTGCCCACCCTCGCCCACCAAGCCGACCCGCACCGCCTTTACGAGCGCGCGGTGCAGTGCCCCGAAGCCGAGGTGGACTTCCTCACCGAACGTTTCCGCCGGCTGCGCGGGCGCGATGCCCGGCGGCTGCGGGAGGATTTTTGCGGTACGGCGGCGGTCTGCTGCGAGTGGATCCGGCGCCATCCACAGAACACCGCCCTGGGGCTGGATCTGAACAGCGATGTGCTCGCCTGGGCCGAGCGGCATAACCGGGCGCCATTACCCACTGAGGCACAAACGCGGCTGAGCCTGGTGCAGGCGGACGTGCGCGCGGCCCCGGCGGGCGCTGCACCCGACCTGGTGGCGGCAATGAACTTCAGCTACTGGCTGCTCCGCGAGCGCGCAGCGCTGCGGGGCTATTTCCAGGCCGTCCACCAGGCCCTTGCCGCCGACGGCGTGTTCTTCCTAGACGCCTACGGCGGCTATGACGCCTTCCGCGAGATCATCGAAGAGCGCGCGGTGGAGGACGACGAGGGCGCCTTCACTTACCGCTGGGAGCAGGCGAGCTATGACCCCATCAGCGGCGCGATGCACTTCCACATCGACTTCGCCTTTCCAGACGGCTCGGAGTTGCCCCGGGCGTTCAGCTATCACTGGCGCCTCTGGACACTGCCCGAGATCCGCGAGCTGCTCGCCGAGGCCGGCTTCCGGCGCGTCATCGTCTACTGGCAGGGCTGGACCGAGGACGGAGAGCCGGACGGCGATTTTCGGCCCGCGGAGCGCGCTGACGCCGATGCAGGCTGGATCTGCTATCTGAGCGCCGAGAAGTGAGACGGCGTTGAGTCCGAGGGCGGGGTCGGTTTCACGTAACGGCGCAATGGGCCTGCAACAACGCTGTGACGATGCCGATGGCCCGCCTGATGCGGTGCCGGAGCTTGATGGCCGCCTCGGCGGTCTTGCCTCACTGCTCGATGGCGGGGCCGATCGCACCTAGTGGCCGGCCTGCTGCCCGCGCGCCCCTCACACCGACGCCTGCCGCCACAGGGCATAGATCTCTGCGGAGCGCTCCAGCAGTGCCGCACGCTGCAGGGCCTCGGCGAGGTCGCCGCCCCACGTGTAGGCGCCCTGCCCCGCGACGATGCAGGCGCTGCCCTCTATCAGCTGCTCGGCGATGGCGTCGGGCGCCTTGGCGACAAGCTCTTCCAGCCCAAAGGACAGGGCCGGCAGGGCGCCGAGCGCGGCGGCGCCGTCCGGGTCCACCGGCTCAAACGAGCGGCCGCGAAAGCCCACCGCCGCGGTGTAGGGCATGCGCGCACCAACGACGGCACGGGCGCTGGGCTGCGCGGCGTAAATGCCTCGGTGAATGCGGGCCTCGAGGGCGGTGAGGTCGACGGCCGCGCCGTCCGCCGCCGCTGGTGCCTGTTCCTCTGCCGCCGTCACCGCATACGCTTGGATGGACGCGGGCGTCGGGTCGTCCCCCGCGAGCGCGATGGGCGCCAACCAGCAGCGCTCGCCCACGCGCACGGACAGCCAGCCAGCCCTCGGCTCTGCGGGTGAGATGCGGCACTCGCGACAGCGGCGCAGCAGCTCTTCACGTGGGTCCTCCGCGGTGAGCTGGCCATCCGCGAGCCGGGCCTGGATGTAATCGGCGACGGCTGCGGGGTCATCGATGGACAGCAGGTCCGGCGCCGCCGTCCTGGGCAGCGCCGCGTCACTGACCACGGCAATGATGTCCGGGTCATCCGGAAAGCGCGGTGGCTTGCCGGCGGCCGCTCGGTGCACTTCGAGCTTGGGGTAATGCGCTTCGCGGAAGCCCTCTACCAGCACCAAGTCCAGCCGTGTGGCATCGAAGCGCGCGAGCAGTGCGGCCAAGGGCAGCTCCCGAGCCCCGTCCTGGCCCGGGGCATAGTCCATCAGTGCCCAGCCGTCCGCCGCCGCCAATATCACCTGTTCCGCGCCGGACGCTGCGACCTCGAAGCTGTCCTTGCCCGGCTCATCGAGCTTCAGCTCATGGTGGGAATGCTTGAGATAGCCCACGCGCAGGCCGCGCTCGCGCAACAGCGGCAGCACTTTGAGCAACAGCGTGGTTTTGCCCGTGCCACTCGGTGCGACAATGCCCAGCACGGGTACAAAACGGTTGGTCATGCTCATCCTCCCCCAGCATGGGCCCCGCCCGAGCCCCGTGCGGTCGAAAAACAGCCGCGCTGATACTCGGTGCTGCGACCGGCGTCTACTGCGGCACCCCGTCGCCGCGTCGCCGCGATCAGCTGTCGAATTTGGACATTTTCAGGGCGAAGCCGCAAAATTCCGACATTACCCGGCTGAACCGACCGTCCCGGCCCCGCCTGGTTGGACCCATTGTCCCCCCGGCGCGTTCCGAGTGTGGCGCTGCCGGAAGCACGCCAA
>NZ_JAIFKJ010000432.1 GCF_019695415.1 Thiohalocapsa sp. | reverse complement strand
ATGGCGGGGCGTCCTGCCCCGCACGGGAAGCGCCAATAAATCGGCGCTTCCCTAGCGCGGCCGCGCCGAAAGGCGCCTATTCCCGCTGCCCTCGCGTCCCACTGCCCAAGCCGCAGCCGCCGCCGATCCCATGCCCTTCGACTCGGTCACGCTCTCCGCTCTGGTTTTCGGGCTGATCAGCGCGGCCACCCTGCCCGCGGGCGCAGCGGTGGGTATCGCCTGGCGGCCGCCGGATCGGATCATGGCCTTCCTGCTGGCCTTCGGCGGCGGAGCGCTGCTCGCAGCGCTGACCATCGACCTCATCGCGCCCGGCGTCGACCGCGGCCACTTCCGCGACCTCGCCCTGGGCGCCGTCGTCGGCGGGCTCGCATTCAAGCTGCTGGACTGGGCAGTGAATCGCCAGGGCGGCTATCTGCGCAAGCCATCCACAGCGCTCAACTTCTGGCGTAACCAGTCGCGGCGACGGCTGCGCCGGGTGCTGGCCGGCATCCGCCGGGTGCCCGCGCTCCGGGATCTGTCACCGGAGACCCTGGATCGGCTGCTTGGCGTTGTGCAGCTCCAGGAGCTGCCGGCACACACCTGCCTTTATCGCGCCGAGGATCCGCCGAGCTACATCTACGTGGTGCTGGACGGCGCCGTGGAGCTGAGCGACCCTGCCGCCGGCGGACAGGTGTTCGAGCACCTGCAGCGGCATGACGCCTTCGGGCGCATGAGCTTCATCTCCGGCCTGCCCCGGGCCACCGAGGCGCACACCGCCGCCGACAGCAAGCTGCTGCTGATTCCGCGCACAGCCTTCATGGAGCTGGTGTCCGATTCGCCGGAGCTTCGTGCCGTGCTGCGCGGGCTGCTGCAGGATGCAGAGCTGACCCAGTACCTGCACGAGCGCTACGGCCTGACGGACGACGCCATCAACACCTGGCGCGAGGAAGCTCTGCAGGAGCTCGACACCGAGGGCGATTACGACCCGCCCATCGAGCCGGCGCAGATCGCCGAGGAGCCGGTGGAGCTCATGCGCGACGAGCCCAGGCTCGGCTTCTTTCCAGGGCTCTCGCAAGTCACGCTGGCGCGTATCGCAGCTCGCCTGGTGCACAAGCGCGCCCCGGACGGCTACAACTTCTTCCACCAAGGCCAGCCCGCCGACCGCCTCTACCTGTTGCGCCGGGGCACCGTATACCTGTTCGACCAAAACCAGCGCAACCGCCGCCCGCAAGTGGTGGAGGCTGGCGAGGGCTTCGGCGGTTTCGCCTTCTTCACCGAAGGGCCACATGCGGTAACGGCCGTGGCCCACGACGAGGTGGAGGTTTCGGAGCTCAGGCGACGGGACTTCGAGCAACTGGTGGCGGGTATCCCGGAGCTGCGCGCGCGCCTGGCGGACTATCTCAAGCGCAATCCGGTGCGCGCCTACCTCACCGAGCAGCAGCACCTGGGCGCCCGCCGCGCTGCCGCTTGGATGGAGCGCGCGGCCAAACGTGTCGCCGGCGGCCACGTGGTACCGTCGCTGTCGGAGATGACGCAGCAGGTGGCGCGACATAAGAGTGCCGCGGTGGCCATGTTCCTGGGCATGACCCTGGACGGCATCCCGGAATCCTTTGTCATCGGTGCCAATGTCGTCATCACTGGCGGCATCAGCCTGTCGCTGCTGGGCGGGCTCTTCCTGGCCAACCTGCCGGAGGCGCTGTCCAGCGCCGCCGGCATGCGCGAGCAGGGCATCAGGGTGCCGCGCATCCTGGTCATGTGGACCAGCCTGATGTTGCTGACCGGCATAGGCTCGGCGCTCGGCGCCTTGCTGCTGGCAGATGCGTCCGCAGAGCTGTTCGCATTCATCGAGGGCGTTGCCGCCGGCGCCATGCTGACCATGGTGGCGGAGACGATGCTGCCGGAGGCGTTCCACAAGGGCGGCGGCGTTGTGGGGCTCTCAACGCTGGCCGGATTCCTGTTGGCGATTTACTCCAATACTATTTGAAGAAGGGCTGAGGGCTGAGGGTTGGGTGTGCCCTACCAAGCCAGGGTGGTAAAAAAAAGCCCGGCGAGGACGCCGGGCAGAGGAACGTCTCATCAGAGAGAGACGAGGAGGACTCGGTAGGGTATGCCGCCGCCCGCGGATTGGGGCGGCGGCGGGCAGCGGCGATGGGGACAGGTCCGGCTCGGGCCGAGCCTCGGCCTTTGCAGACCTCAGTGCATGAAGAGGCCGCCGTTTACCGGCAGGTTGGCGCCGGTGACATAGCCGTTCTCGTCGGCGACGAGGAAGGCGACTGCGCTGGCGATCTCTTCGGGCTTACCCATGCGGCGCATGGGCACACCGGCGACGATGGCGTCGCGCACGTCGTCGCGCATGGCGAGCGTCATGGGCGTTTCGACATAGCCGGGCGAGACGGTGTTGACCGTGATCCCCTTGGCCGCGCCTTCCTGCGCCAGGCTCATGGTGAAACCGTGCATACCGGCCTTGGCGGTGGCGTAGTTGGTTTGCCCGAACTGGCCGCGCTGACCGTTGACGGAGGAGATGTTCACCACTCTGCCGAAGCCGGCGCCGAGCATGTCCTCCCAGACGTTGCGGGTGACGTTATAGACGCTGTTCAAATTGACGTCGATGACTGCCCGCCAGGCGTCTTCTTCCATTTTCTTGAACGTCTTGTCCCGGGTGATGCCGGCGCAGTTCACAAGCACGGCCACCGGGCCGTGGCGCTCCTTGATCTCGGCGACCATGCGCTGGCTGTCCTCGAAAGAAGACACGTCGCCAGCCAAGGTGTCGATGTCGAAGCCCAGACCGGCCTGGTCGTTCTTCCAGGCCTCGGCGGCTTCCTGCTCGGAGGGATGATGGTTGGCGACGACGCGGAATCCCTCCTGCGCCAGGCGTTGGCAGATGGCAGTACCGATACCGCCGATGCCGCCCGTCACCAGTGCGACGCGCGCTGCTGTCATGGCTGCTCCTCGCTGCTGTTCATCTGTCTGCTCCTGAGGCGTCCGCGCCGCGGGAATGGGGAGCGCCCCGACGTTGGAGCCATCAGGCTCCGCGGGAGCGGGCAAGCCCGCGGCGGACGCGGCGAGCATCCCTGCCGCACCCGCCGCGCCGGCACCCGTCTGCGGTGCAGTGCTCCGGCCTGTATCCAGGTCGGGCGCCGCGCCGGCGCGCGGGCTGATCCTTCAAGCAGTGACGGCGTTGCGAACGGCGGTGTTGCCTTCCTTGAGGTCGGCCATGGCGTCGTCGAGCCAGCCGCGGTAATCGTCGCGAATCTCGCCGGCCAGCGCCATGTTGGTCTTGGACTCGGCCATCAGCTTCTCGGTCATCTCGCGGGCCATGTCCGCCTGACCCTTATAGAGCTCGCTGTAGCCCTTGGCCTCGGTGGCCAGCTTCATCATGCGAACGCCTTGCTCCATGAACAGGTTCATGACGTCCATCTGGCGGGCAGCCATCTTCTCGGCCACCTTGAGGTTCAGCTCGCCAAGAGAATTGATACGCTCGACGTTCTGGTTCGTGAGGTCGTTGTAGGTCTTGACGACGTCTTGGGTGCTCATCGTGTTGCTCCGGATAACTCGCTTGGGTGGATGCCTGGGACGGCGCTCTGACGGTTGGCACACCGTCAGCGCCCCCGAGGCCAGCATTGCTGCGCTGCAGCAATTGTTGCACTGCACAATAGTCGCCCGGAAGAAACTTGTCAAGGTCGTGACCCGGTCCAATTGCTGCGGCGCACAAAAGCGCTCCAGCACGAGGGTGCCGGCGGCGCGCCACTCATGGGGTTTTGTTAGGGCGCCCGAGATAGGCAGCTGTCCGCAGGGGTTGTTCACCGCGCGGGCAGCGGCTGCGGCGGCTCCGGCGGCTCGGGCACTTTCTGCGGCGGCGCCGGCGGCTGCGGTTTTGGCAGAGCGCCCAGTACCGCTGCAACCTCGCGGCTGAAGTCCCCGAGGCAGGCGCTGAGCGCGGCCACCACCGCCGCATAGTGCACATTGGCAGCCGTCGCATCGCCGGCAGCGGCCAAGCCGCGTACGGGGCAGCGATAGGCGCTCTCACGGGCGGCATAGGTGCGTCGCAGCCGCTCATCGGTCACTGACCATCGCGCGCGCAGCACCGCACTGCCGTCGGCGGTCCCCTCGAAGGCGAGCACCTCCACCGGAACCCGGTAATCGAGTGCCATACGTGACTCGGACGGGAACAGCACGACCTGGGTGGTGCCGAGCAAATAAGAGAGGTTCTCGCCCCAGACGCGCAGAAAATCGTCCTGCACGCTCCCGCCCCAACGGTGGAACTCGTTGACGATCAGCCGATTGTCTCCGTCACGGGTGACGATCTGCGGCCGGTCCAGGAATTGCGGGAAGGACACCGGCCCAAGCCCGACGGCAATACTGCCGGCCGCGAGATCACCGCCGCGGTTCGCGGTCTGCGGCAGCGGTGTCAGCGTGTAGAAGGACGACGGCGGCGTGCTGGCGCAGCCCGCGAGCACTACGATTGCCGCAAGCGTCAGGGGCCACCAGGCGCGTGAACTGCGGTTGCCTGCGGCCCGGCCGGCGGGGACAGCCTCATTATGCCGGCGCACACGCCGACCCCATCGCAGCACCAGCATCAGCGTCCGCCTCCTTTGCCCTGGATCAGGGCCTCTGGGTGTCGTTCGAGGTAATCCGACAAGACACGCAGCGATCGGGCCGCTGCGCTCACCTCGCGCATTGTACGCACCGCCTCTACCGAGAGCGGCGCATCCGGGCCGATGAGGTCGTTCGCGTTGACGAGCGTGCGGTTGGCCTCGTCCAAGGTGCCTTTCAGACTGGCCAGCAAGGCGTCCAGCTCCGGTGCCAGCTCGCTGTTGAGCTGGGAGGTGAAACCGCGCACGTCGGCGAGTATGGCGCTCAGCTCGCGGATGGCGCCGCGCAACTCGGCGGAGCCCAACAGCTCGCGCACACCGGCTGCGCTGGCGCGTAGATCGTTGCCGATGACCTCGATGGGCAGGGCGTTCACCTTGTCCAGAATGGCCGCCACCTTGGCGGTGACGGCCTCCAGCGGCGTGGGCAGAGTGGGCACCACCCGGTAGCCGTTGCGCTCGGAGAGCTTGGCCGGTGGTGCGTCCGGGTAGAAGTCCAGGTCGATGTATAGGGCGCCGGTGAGTAGGTTGCCCGTCTTGAGCTGGGCACGCAGACCGTTGTCGATGAGCTTGCGCACCACGTCCGGATCCGCCTTGAGGATGTCCTCGCGCGGTTCCGCGAAACCGATGCGCTCCGGCTCCACCTCGACCAGCACCGGGATAAAAAAGTCCAGCTTTCGGTCGTCGAACTTGAGGGCGACGTCCACCACACGGCCAATCTGAATGCCGCGCAGGGAGACGGGCGCACCGACGTGGAGACCACGCACGGAGCCGTTGAAGACCATGAGATACCGCTCCTTGTGCAGGTACACCGGCTCGTTCGCAGCGCTGCGGCTCGGGTAGAGCGGAAAGAACTGGTCCGCCGGCGCCGGAGCGCCCGTCGCCGCCAGATCGTCCGGTGTGTCGAAGGCAACGCCGCCCACCAGCACCGACACCAGGGATTGAGTGTCGAGCGTCACACCATCGGCGCCAAGCTCGAGATCGATACCGCTCGCGTTCCAGAAGCGGGTATTGGTGTGCACCAGCTGGTCTTGCGGGCTGTTGATGAAGACGTCGATCGTCACGGCCCCGCCGTCGTCATCCAAGGTGAAGCTCACCACCTGGCCGACCTGGATCTGGCGGTAGTAGACGGGAGCGCCGGGATTCAGAGAGCCCAAGGTGTCCGAGCGCAGTCGGAAACGCCGTCCGGGCACATCGGTGGTGATCACGGGCGGATTGGTGAGCCCCTCGAAGTGCCGCCGCTGCTTGCTGCTGCCGCCGGGGTCCACGGCGACGAAAGCCCCAGAGAGCAGCGTCTCCAGGCCGCTCACCTGACTCGCAGTGATGCGCGGGCGCGCGACCCAGAAGCGGGTATCCTCGGCCAGGAACTGCTCACTGCCGTGGCGCAGCTCTGCGGTGACCGTCACATGATCCAGGTCAGTACTCACGTCGATGTGGGTGACAGTGCCGATGTCCACGTCCTTGTATTTGACCTTGGTCTTGCCGGCCTGCAGGCCGGCTGCGCTCTGGAAGTCGATAGTGATGGTCGGCCCGCGCTCGGCCAGCGTCTTTACCACCAGCCAGCCACCCACTGCGAGCGCGATGATGGGCAGCAGCCAAACCAGCGACGGTCGCTCGCGCCGCACCACCTGAGCGGTCGGCAGCGCCTGCGCGGTGTCCGTGTCAGGCCGCGGCGGCGGCTCGGCTGGGCGCTCCGGCTCGCTCATGCTCCTCCTCCAGTGCGTCCCAGATAAGTCTGGGGTCGAACGACATGGCCGCGAGCATGGTGAGGATCACCACGGCGCAGAAGAAGACGGCGCCCGCCCTGGCCTCGATGCTGGCGAGATTGCCGAGCCGTACCAGGGCCACCAGGATGGTCACCACATAGACGTCCACCATGGACCAGCGGCCAATGGCCTCCGTGATGCGGTAGAGCCGTGTGCGCTCGCGCGGGCGCCACTGCGAGCGCAGCTGGACAGAAACCAGCAGGAACACCAGGATCAGCAGCTTGAGCAGCGGCACGAAGATGCTCGCCGTGAAGACGATGATCGCGAGCGGCCACATGCCATGATGCAGGAGAAACAGCACGCCGCTCAGAATCGTATCCGCCTGGGTCTGGCCCAGGGAGGTCACCGACATGACCGGGTATAGATTCGCCGGCAGGTACAGTAAGGACGCCGCAATCACCAGCGCCCAAGTCCGTTGCAGGCTCCTGGGCTTGCGCCGGTGCAGCACGTCGGTGCAGCGTGGGCAGCGCGGGCGCCCGCGCTGATCCACATCCGCCGCACGCACCGGCACCAAGAGCTCGCAGACATCGCAGCCGACGACGGGATCTGCGCGATCCGGTGGGCGCCGCACCTCGGGCCTGAGCGGCACCCGTTCCCAAACGGCATCCGGGTCCAGCGCAGCCTGCGCCGCCGCCAGCACGAAAATCAGTACTACGAACGCGAACAGCGACAGTCCAGGCACGATGTGGGCCATGTCCGTTAGCTTCACGACGGACACCAGGATGCCGATCATGAAGACATCCATCATGCCCCAGGGCACCAGGCTCTTGAACCAGCGGAACAGCGTCGGGAACCCAGGCGGCAGCCGCCCGCCCAGCTTCAATGGCAACAGCACCATCAGCAGCAGCACGAGCTGCAGCCCCGGCGCCAGGACGCTGGTGAAGAAGACCACCGCCGCGACCTCGCCCTTCCCCTGGGCTGCGAGGTCGTGCACGCCGGTCATCAGCGTCGTTTCCGTGACCTGCCCTTGCATCTCGAACGACAGGAACGGGAAGGCATTGGCGATAGCGAAAAGCACGAGCCCCGTCACCGTCAGCGCCAGGGTGCGGTCCACGCTGTTGGGACGATCGCGGTGCAGCACATGACCGCAGCGCCGACAATGGGCGCTTCCCCCCGCAGGCAGCGGCGGACTCTGCTGCAGCAGATCGCACTCGGGGCAAAGGGTCAGGGCGCCGGCGGACATGTGCGCGGAGTATACCCTCCGCGTTCGTCCTACGCGTCCGACGCGCTGCCGGAGGCTTGGGCGCACCGGCGTTCAACAACGAAATGCAGCGCCGGATGCGCGCCGAGCTTGGCCGCCGGCGGGTGGGGCTCAATGAGGTGCGAAGCGGCGCTTACTTCGGACGACGACGTGTCTATAATGCGAATCGTTCGTATTCCTTATGTGCTTCGCGACCTTGTTCCGAATCACCTGCACACCCCCGTACCACCCCCACGACCCCGCCCCCCACCACGCCCCCCC
>NZ_JAIFKJ010000229.1 GCF_019695415.1 Thiohalocapsa sp. | reverse complement strand
CAGCACGACGCCGTCGCTGGCGGCGAGCACGGTGGCGGTCTCTTCGGTCTCCTCGCCGGTGGTGGGGTGGGTGCGCACCACGCCGACGTCGCGGCCGACGTACTTCTCCAGCAGCTTGTCCGGAGTGAGCAGATCGAAGTCGAAATTCTGCTCGATCACCGTGACGCCGGCAGCGCCGGCAGTGTCGCGCAGCAGCGCGGTCTCGGGGCGGATGCGGGCGCTCACGTCGCGGTAGGCGAGGTCCACACGGCCGGCGGGCAGGGTCAGGCGCCGGCGGTCCTTGATGAGCGCGAGATCCTGGTTGTAGATGGTCACGGCGACTGCCGTCTGCTCCGCCAGGGTACTGGTTTGCTCAGGCGCGCCGGCGGCGCGCTCCGTTGACAGCTCGCCCAAGTCGGCGCCGCCCGAAGCGGGCTGGTCCGCGCCTGCGACGGAAGGGGGTGGATACACGGGCGGCTGGGTCGGCGGCTGTTGCGGCGGCTGAGCCATGGTGGTCTCCGTGCCGATGAGAGTCAGGGCCGCGAGCAGGGCTGCGCGGATGGCGGTGGGCTTGTGCATGGATCACCTGTCGGTGGACGCCGGCCCCTTCAGGCGCTGGCGGAAAACATCAGAGCAGGCAGTGTAAACCCGCGTTTGCGTCAGCTGCCGGCCGTTGCATATCTTGGTGCGGTAATCAGGCGCGGGCGAGCCCTATAATGGAGGGTTTTTTCGCCCCCCCAGTTCGGAGCCCAACTTCGGAGCCCTGTGCCAAAGCTCACCGCATCCATTGCCAGCGTGGGCGGCAACACGCTGCTGTCGCGCGTGCTTGGGTTCGTGCGAGACCTGCTCATCGCCCGGCTGTTCGGGGCGGATGCGGCCACCGATGCCTTCTTCGTGGCGTTTAAGGTGCCCAACCTGCTGCGGCGGCTGTTTGCGGAGGGCGCCTTCGCGACGGCGATGGTACCGGTGTTGCAGCAGTACCGGGAGGCGCGCTCGGCGGCGGATTTGAAGGACTTCGTCGATCGCGCTGCAGGCAGCTTGGCACTCGTCCTGTTCCTGCTCACCGGGGTCGGCGTGCTGGCGGCGCCACTCGTGGTGCTCGCCTTCGCGCCCGGCTTCGCGGCGGAGGCAGAGACCCATGCGCTGGCCGCCGACATGCTCCGGCTGACGCTGCCGTATCTCTTCTTCGTTGGACTCACGGCCTTTGCCGGCGCCATGCTGAACACCTACGAGCGTTTCGGCGTGCCGGCCTTCACGCCGGTGCTGCTGAACCTGGTGCTGATCGCCTGTGCGCTGTGGCTGGCGCCGCGGCTCGACGAACCTGTCATGGCCCTGGCATGGGGGGTGCTGCTCGCCGGGCTGGTACAGCTCGCGTTCCAGCTGCCCTTCCTGGCGCGGCTCGGCCTCTTGCCGCGGCCGCGGCTTGGCTTCCAGCACCCGGGCGTGCGACGCATTGGACGCGTCATGGGGCCGGCGCTGTTCGGCGTGTCCGTGGCGCAGCTGGCGCTGCTGATCGACACCTTGCTTGCCTCCTTCCTGGCCACCGGCAGTATCTCCTGGCTGTATTACTCGGATCGGCTGGTGGAGTTTCCGCTCGGCATCCTGGGCGCTGCGCTCGGCATCGTGATCCTGCCGCGGCTCTCGCGCTGTGGGCGGTTGGGCAGGCAGTCTGGCGTCGGAGCGGAATTCTCGCGCACCCTGGATTGGGCGCTGCGCTGGGTACTGCTGCTGGGCGTACCGGCGAGCCTCGGCCTGATGGTGCTGGCGGGTCCCGTGCTCGCGACGCTCTTCTTGTCCGCGAGCTTTGGGGCCGGTGATATCGCGATGGCCCGACAGAGCCTGGTGGCCTACGCGGCGGGTCTTGCGGGCTTTATGGTGGTGAAGGCTCTGGTGCCGGGTTACTACGGCCGCCAAGACATGCGCACACCAGTGCGCATTGCACTGGTGGCCATGGCTGTGAACCTAGCGCTCAGCCTGGCGCTGATGCTCCCCTTCGGCCACGGCGGCCTGGCGGCGGCAACATCTGCAGCCGCGCTCCTCAATGGCGGGCTGCTGCTGGCTGGACTCATGCGCGCCGGCGTCTATCGGCCTGCACCGGGTTGGAGACTGTTGCTGCTGCGGGCGCTGGCTGCCAACCTGGTCATGACGCTGCTGCTTTGGTGGCTTGCGGGCCCGACCGCGGACTGGGTGGATGCCGAAGCGGTCGCACGCGCGCTCCGGCTCACCGGCGTCATCATCAGCGCCGCGATGGTGTACGGCGCCGTGCTGCTCATGTTGGGTCTGCGGCCGCAACACCTCCGGGAGCCGCCAATGGCACCCGTGCGTGACGGCGCGGGAGGCAATGCCGTAAGCGGTCTATAATCCGCGGCTCGTTTCAGCCCGACACCGCAGCCGAAGCACCCAAGCCCGATGAGACTGATCCGGGGCCTGCACAACCTGCGCCCGCAAGACCGCGGCTGTGTCGCCACCATCGGCAACTTCGACGGTGTGCACCTAGGCCACCGCACCGTGTTTCGCCGGCTGCTCCAGCGCGGGCATGAGCTCGGCCTGCCAGCGACGGTGATCACCTTCGAGCCGCAGCCCATGGAGTACTTTCAGCCGGACGCTGCGCCGGCGCGGCTCACCAGACTGCGCGAGAAGCTCGCCGCCATTCGAGCCGACGGCATTCACCGGGTCATGCTGCTGGAGTTCGGGCACAAGCTCGCGGCCATGCCCGCTGATGCCTTCATCGAGCAACTGCTAGTGCACGGGCTCGGTGTGCGCTTCCTGCTGGTGGGAGACGATTTTCGCTTCGGGCGCAACCGCGGCGGCGACTTCCAGCTACTTCAGGCCGCCGGCGCCCAGCGCGGCTTCGAGGTGGAGAACCTGCACACCATCACCCAGGGCGAGGAGCGCATCAGCAGCACCCGGGTGCGCGAGGCGCTCGCCCGCGGCGAGCTGGATCAGGCCCGCCATCTCCTCGGCCGCCATTACGCTATGCGCGGCCGCGTCGCACACGGCGACAAGCGCGGGCGCAGTATCGGCTTTCCGACGGCCAACCTACCGCTGCACCGGCGGGTGAGCCCGCTTTCCGGCGTCTACGCGGTTGCAGTACGCGACCTTGACGGTGAGCGGCTGCCGGCGGCGCGTCCCGAGGCCGGGGTCGAGCGGCGGCCGGGGCTTTGGCCCGCGGTCGCCAACGTCGGCCACCGGCCCACCGTAGATGGCCAGGACGTGCGCCTGGAGGTGCACCTGTTCGATTTCGACGGCGACCTCTACGGTGCGCACCTGGAGGTTGAGTTTCGGCTTCGGCTGCGGGGAGAGCAGCGCTTCGAGTCTTTCGAGGCACTGCAAGCACAGATCGGCCGCGACGCGGCGGCGGCGCGCGCTTACCTGGGCGTCAGCTAGATTGCTCGACAACGCCAAGGGCTGAGGAGCAGTTACTGCCGGCGGTGTGGAAGCTCAGCCCTCAGCCCTCAGCCCTCAACCAAGTAATCAATCCCTCACACGCCAGTTTTCGGTTTGTCGCGCACAGAACCTGCTGATCTGTGTCGACTTCCTCGATCCTCGTCCCTCGAAGCTCGCTCCTGTCCGCAATAAACTGGTGTCGCGCCGGCGCAGCCTCAGCTCCGCTCGCCGCCAGACCCGCCGTCTGGCGCATCGTCATCATCCTTGCGTGGCGAGCGGTTCGGCTCCAGGCCTGCGGCGCGCAGAAAGGTCTTCTGCGCATCTGCCCAGAGCTCCATGTTGCGCTGGGTCATGCGATTGATAGCATCGAAGGGCGTCTCGCCCCAGGTCTCCGTGAGCTGCTTCTGCTGCTGGGCGAAGGCGTCGAGCGAGTGCTCCAGGTAGCGCGCGAAGACGCCCTGCAAGGTGCCGCCGTAGAAGCGGATGATCTGCGCGAGCATGTTGGCGGAAAAGAGCGGCTCGCCGCCGGCCTCTTCCTCCAGCATGATCTGCAACAGGATCGAGCGGGTCAGGTCCGCATCGTTGGCCGTGTCCAGAACCCGGAAAGGCACACCACGCATCACCAGATCGCGCACGTCGGCAATGGTGATGTAGCGGCTGAGCTCGGTGTCGTAGAGACGCCGGTTGGGATACTTCTTGATGATGCGCTCGATGGGCATGGTGGCCGGGAACAGCGGAATGGTCCGTCCAGTCTAACCCACAGTCGGCGGGGTTGAGCCGGCGAGGATCAATGCCGAAGGATTGGCCTTCGCTTAACCCCGCCGGGCAGGCACGTCAGTCCCGCTCGACTGCCAGTGCCACGCCCTGGCCGCCGCCGATACAGAGCGTCGCCAGGCCCTTCTTGGCATCGCGCTTCTGCATCTCGTGCAGCAGGGTCACCAGCACCCGGGCACCGGACGCGCCGATAGGGTGGCCGATGGAGATGGCGCCGCCGTTGACGTTCACCTTGTCGGTATCCCAACCCATTTCTTTGTTGACGGACAGGGCCTGCGCCGCGAAGGCCTCGTTGGCCTCCACCAAGTCGAGATCGGCAACGCTCCAGCCGGCCTTCTCGAGACACTTGTTGGAGGCTGGGATGGGTCCGGTGCCCATGATGGCCGGGTCCACGCCGGCGGTGGCAAAGGCCTTGATGCGGGCGAGCGGGGCCAGACCCAGCTCTTTGGCCTTGGCCTCGCTCATGACCACCACGGCGGCGGCGCCGTCGTTGATGCCTGACGCATTACCGGGCGTCACAGTGCCTTCTTTATCGAAGGCCGGGCGCAGCTTGCCGAGCTTGTCGGCGGTGACGCCGGCGCGCGGAAACTCGTCCTTGTCGAAGATCACGGGGTCCCCCTTGCGCTGCGGGATCTCCACGGGGACGATCTCATCATCGAAGCGCCCGGCGGCCTGAGCCGCTTCGGTCTTTTGCTGGGAGTCCGCCGCGAAGGCGTCCTGGAGCTCACGGGAGAAGTCGTACTTCTTCGCGATGTTCTCAGCCGTGACACCCATGTGGCAATTATTGAAGGCATCCCAAAGGCCGTCGACGATCATGCTGTCGACCATCTTCCAATCGCCCATGCGTTTGCCCTCGCGGGAGCCGGGCAGAACGTGTGCCGACTGGCTCATGCTCTCCTGCCCGCCGGCGATGACCACCTCGGCATCGCCGCACATCACTGCCTGCATAGCGAGATGCACGGCCCGCAGGCCGCTGCCGCAGACCTGATTGATGGTCATGGCCGGGGCTTCATGCGGCAGCCCCGCGCGCAGCGCGGTCTGGCGAGCCGGGTTCTGCCCGACACCGGCGCTCAGCACCTGGCCCATAATGACCTCATCCACCTGCGCAGGCGCAAGGCCGGTGCGCTCCAAGAGCGCCTTGACGACGACGGTACCAAGCGCGGTGGCGGGCAGCGAGGCCAGGCTGCCGCCGAAGCTTCCCACGGGTGTGCGGACGGCGGCGACGATGACGGCGGTCTGAGACATGAGAAAGGTCTCCTCCGATTGGGTGTGCTGGTTTGGTGGTCTGGGGGTATGGTGCGCTGGTTATGTTCTGGGGCGTGAGCACCTGCAGGGGCCGAGGCCCAACGGGCTAGAGCGTACTACGCTTCGCAACAGGATGCCCGTTGACCGCGGGCGGGAACTGAAGCGCAGAGAGCATGCCGCGCGCATGCGCCGGCGAGGGCAGCCGATGCCGGCACAGCTCGAAGCGTGCGCTGCGGCGGAATACCAACTAGCTTCTCAGCCCTCAGCCCTCAGCCCTCAGCCCTCAAAAGCGCAAGTCTACGGCGTTTTGTTGCAGTGCACAAATTTCCATGCTAGCGTTCATTGAAGACCACTGACAGGAGGACGGCACCGGCCGCGAGAAACATGGCAAACGATACCTGGTTCAACGAAGACTGGCTGAAGCTGCAGCAGCGCTATTGGGAAAACCTCGCAGACATGAGCCGCAAGGCCATGGGCCTGGAAGCGCCACGGCAGAACCCCTGGGAAGCCGCCATGGACCAGTGGTGGCAGGCGGTCTCGCCGGCTGCGAGCGACCCGTCCAAGCAGTTCATGAACCGGCTTATGGAGCAGGGCAAGGCCTACTTCGCGACTGTGGAGCGCTTCACCCGCGGGCTCGCCGGTGCCGATGGCAGCGCCGGCTGGGACGCACTGAACAAAACCCTTGATGAGATGCAGCGCGGCTTCACCGACGCGCTCAGCAGCGGATTCGGTGCGAATCCCTTCGCCGCCGGCGGCAGCACAGGCGCCGCCGAGGACGCCATGCACCGCATGCTCGGCTTCTGGGAGATGCCGCTCGACAACTGGCAGCGCATGATGTCCTCCATGACGCCAGCCATGCCAGGCGACCTCCTGCGCAACATGCCGCATGAGCAGGTCAAGGAAAACTTCGACCGTATGCTCTCCGCCCCCGGGCTCGGCTACACCCGCGAAGAACAGGCCCAGTACCAAGACTTGATGCGCCGCGGCATGGACTATCAGCGGGCCTTCCAGGATTACATGGGCTTTTTCGCCAAGCTTGGCATCAAGTCGGTGGAGCGCCTGCGGGACTTCGTGCAGTCCCGCGCCAGCGAAGGCAAGCCCATCGACTCTGCCCGAGACCTCTACGACAGCTGGGTCAGCTGCTGCGAGACGGTCTACGCCGAAGACGTCAACACCCCGGAATATGCCCGCATCCACGGCCAGTTGGTCAACGCCCAAATGGCGCTCAAGAACCGCATGTCGGTGATGGTGGACGAGACCCTTGGCGCCCTGAACATGCCCACCCGCAGCGAGCTGCGCACGCTGCAGGACCGCATGCAGGAGACGCGCCGCGAGAACAAGCGTCTGCGCCGAGAAATCGACAGTATCCGCCGCCAGATCGCCGAGCGCCCGGCGGCGAGCCCTGCACGGGCTGCGGCAGCCGAGGCACCTGCTGCGCCCAAAAAGAAGGCCGCCGCCCGTAAGAAAACGGCTGCGAAGGCTGGAGCGAGGGCTGAGCGCTGAGGGCTGAGCAGTAACCAGGCTCGCGCAGGTTCGCGTCGGCGGCTTGGGCGACCGTTCCTCGCCCCTCGCCCCTCCCTTCCAAGCACCACCGCTGAGGACAATACCGCTATGTTCCCCATCGATATCCGCCCCGACAAGCTCGGCGAGGAAATGCTCGACTACAGCCGCAAGCTGGGTCACGGCATGGAGAATCTCATCAACGCTGGCGACATCGATACCGGCGTCACGCCGAAGGACGCCGTCTACCACGACGATAAGCTCACCCTCTACCGCTACCGCCGGCCGTCCGATGTCGCTCAGCAAAAGGTACCGCTGCTGGTGGTCTACGCGCTGGTCAACCGGCCCTACATGACCGACATCCAGGAGAACCGCTCCACCGTCAAGGGCCTGCTCGGCACCGGACAGGACGTCTACCTCATCGACTGGGGCTATCCGGACCAGGCGGACCGCGCGCTGACCCTAGACGATTACATCAACGGCTACCTCGATGGCTGCGTGGACCACATCCGCGAAACGCATGGTCTGGACAAGATCAACATCCTCGGCATCTGCCAGGGCGGCAGCTTCAGCCTGATGTACACCGCCCTGCACCCGAACAAGGTGCAGAATCTGGTGACCATGGTGACGCCGGTGGACTTCAAAACACCGGACAACATGCTCTCCAACTGGGTGCAAAACATCGACGTCGACCTGGCCGTCGACACCATGGGCAACATCCCCGGAGAGATCCTGAACTGGACCTTCCTGAGCCTGAAGCCCTTCAGTCTCACCGGGCAGAAATACGTCAACATGGTCGACCTGCTGGACGACCCCGACAAGGTTAAGAACTTCCTGCGCATGGAGAAGTGGATCTTCGACAGCCCGGACCAGGCCGGCGAGACCTTCCGCCAGTTCATCAAGGACTATTACCAGAACAATGCCTTCATGGAGGGTAAGGCTCGCGTCGGCGACCGCCCGGTGGACCTCAAACAGATCACCTGCCCAGTGCTCAATATCTACGCGCAGCAGGACCACCTGGTGCCGCCGGCGTCGTCCAAGGCCCTGAACGGCATGACCGGCTCCGAAGACTACACCGAGCTCGCCTTCCCGGGCGGGCACATCGGCATCTACGTCAGCGGCAAGGCGCAGAAAGAGGTCACGCCCGCCATCGGCAACTGGCTCAACGAGCGGAGTTAGCCTGCTCAACGTCCCGATTCAACAACGGGGCGCATAGGCTCAACGCGCAGCGCCCCAAACCGAGAGTCAGCTAGCTCACTCGCCATATGCCATCCCGCCATAGCGGTTAAGCCCCCTCGTTGAGGATCGCGAGATAGAAGGGCTATTCCTCGTCGTTGCGCCTTGCCAGGAACCCGGCGGCATGCTCGCTGACGACCGTCCAACTACCCTTTTTGGGGTCGCCGGCCAAGGGCTTCGGGGCCGCTCCGCCCATGGCGCTCCGCCACCAGCTCCGCCGCAATGGACACGGCAATCTCCGCCGGCAGGCGTCCGCCCAAGGGCAGCCCGACGGGGCCGCGCAGCCTTGCGGTCTGCGCGGGCGAAACACCCAGGGCCTGCAGCCGTTGTCGGCGCCCTTGCTGAGTGCGCCGGGAGCCGAGGGCACCGACGTAGAAGGCGCTGCCGGCGAGCGCTTCCATCAGCGCCATCTCGTCGAGCTTGGGATCGTGGGTCAGCGCGACGACGGCACTGCGGGGGTCATCGGCGAGGTCGCGTACGCAGTCGTCGGGCATGCGCGGGTCCAGCTCCGCGCCGAGCCCCTCGAGCTCCGCCAAGCGCTCGCGGCGCGGGTCGCAGACGATGACGCGATAGCCCAGCGCCCGCGCCATGGGTACTAGGTGGCGGGTGATGTGCACTGCACCGATGATCACCAGGCGCAGGCAGGGGCCGAAGTTGCGCTCGGCAATGCGGCCGTCGAAGCGGAAGGTTTCGGTGCCGAAGCCGGCTGTTGCGGCCGGGTGCAGACTGACTTCACCGGTCTCCAGGCAGACCCGCCGGCGCAGGCTTGCCCGGGCGATGACCCGCTCTTCCAATAGGCGCCAGGGGGCGGCGTCATCGATACGCTCCACCAGCAGCTCCAGGCGGCCCCCGCAGGGAATACCGAAGCGCATGGCCTCATTGGCGTCGATGCCGTAGCTGACAAGCCGCGGCAGTGGGCCCGTGTCGAATTCTCCGGCACGGGCCCGCTGCAGCAGGTCCCCCTCCACACAGCCGCCGGACACGGAGCCCGTCTCCCGCCCGTCGGCATCGAGCAGCAGCAGCGAGCCGACCGGGCGCGGCGATGCGCCCCAGGTGGCGACGACGGTGAAGAGCCAGGCAGGGCGATCGTCCAAGGCAGTGATGGCGGCAAGCAGCAGCTCATCGTCGCTGGCGGGCTCCGCCGCCGTGCCGGGTGGTATGGCTTCACTGTTGGCCACGGGAGGCGTGAGCCGCGCCGCTCAGAGCCGGATGGGCAGACTGCGCACCGGCACCCCGGTGGCGGCGAAGACGGCGTTACAGACGGCGGGCGCAATGGGCGGCAGGCCGGGCTCGCCGACACCGCCCGGCGCCGCCTCGGACGGGACGATGTGCACAGCGATGGTCGGCGTCTCGCTCATGCGCAGCAGCGGAAAGTCGTCGAAGTTGCCCTGCTGCACGCGCCCGTCTGCCAGGGTGATGGCCCCCTTCAGCGTCGCCGTGAGCCCGTAAACGATGCAGCTTTCCATCTGCGCCGCGACGATATCCGGATTCACCACGAGCCCGCAGTCGATGGCGCAGACAACTCGATGCACCCGCACCTCGCCGCCATCGACTGAGACCTCCGCGACCTGGGCCACATAACTGCCGAAGGATTCGGCGACCGCGATGCCGCGGTGGCGGCCAGCAGCACAGGGCAAGCCCCAGCCTGCCCGCTCGGCGGCAAGGTCCAGCACGGCCAAATGCCGCGGATGCTCAGCCAGCAACCGACGCCGCAGTGCGAACGGGTCCTGGTCGCCGGCGGCCGCAAGCTCGTCGAGAAAGCACTCGGTGATCCAGGCGTTCTGGGAGCTGCCGACGGCGCGCCAAAAGCCCACCGGCACCGGCGTGCTCTCCAGGCTGTAGGCGACGCCGATATTGGGGATGCCGTAGGGGAGGTTCGCGGCGCCCTCCACCGACGTCCGATCGATGCCATCCGCCACGGCCTCCGAGCTCACGCGAGAGAGAATCGACGGGCAGACGATCTGATGCTTCCAGACTACCGGCATGCCATCGGCATCGAGCCCGCCGCGCAGCCGGTTGAGGCCCGCGGGGCGGTAGTAGTCGTGGCGGATATCGTCCTCGCGGGTCCAGACCACCTGTACCGGTCGGCTGAGCACCTTCGACAAGCGCACCGCATCGCGCACGAAGTCCTGCTCGCCGCGGCGGCCGAAGCCGCCACCGAGAAAGGTGGTATGTACCCGCACCTGGTCCTCGCTCAGACCGGTGACGTCCATGCCGGTGCGCTGGCAGCGGGTCTGCGCCTGCGTGGGGACATAGATGTCGCAACCGTCCGCACGCACGTCGGCGGTGCAGTTCATGGGCTCCATACAGGCATGGGCCTGGAAGGGCACCTCGTAGACGGCCTCCAGTGTGCGTGCGGCGGCAGACCAGGCGGCGTCCGGATCGCCGTCTTCGCGCACCATCACACCGGCATCGGCGAAGCGGCGCTCGAAACGCTGGCGGATGCCCGCACTCGAGGTGTCGGCATGCGGCCCGAAGGCCCAATTCACCTGCAGCGCCTGGCGTCCGGCAAGCGCGGCGTGGGTGTCTTTCGCCACCACCGCCACGCCGCTCTCCACCGCAAGCACCGCCTCGACACCGGGCACCGCCTTGGCGACTTCGGCATCGAAGGACTTGAGCACGCCGCCGAACACCGGGCAGCGCTCAATGCTAGCCACCGCCATGTCCGTCAGCCGCACATCGATACCGAAGCGCGCGCGCCCGTTGATCTTATCGGGGGCGTCCAGGCGCGGGGCCGGCGTGCCGATGAGGGTCCATTCATCGGGCTCCTTCAGGAACACGCCGGGCGGCAGGGCTACCTCGGCGGCGGCGGCGGCGAGCTCGCCGTAGCGCAGCCGTGCATCGCCTGCGGGATGGATGACTTCACCGCGCTGCACGGTGCAGGCGTCGGCGTCCACACCCCAGCGCTCGGCGGCGGCCTGCACCAAGAGCCAGCGCGCCAGGGCGCCGGCCTCACGCAGCTTGGTCCAGGCATCGCGCACCGAGGTACTGCCGCCGGTGAGCTGCTGGCCGATGAGTTGGTTGGTATACGCGGGCGCCGCCGGCGCGAAGCGCACCGTGATCTGGTCCAGCCCGACGCCGAGCTCCTCTGCGATCAGCATGGGCAGCGCCGTCATCACACCCTGACCCATTTCGGAGCGGGCGACGATGCAGGCGATGCTGCCGTCCGGATCGATGCGGATCCAGGCGTTGGGTGCAAATGGTCCGTGCGGCTTGGCAGCGGCGGCGTCACCGGCAGCGGTGTCGCCGCGCGCCGGCAGCTGTACGTATAGGCCCAAAAGGAGCCCGCCGCCGGCGGCCATGCCCTTCAGGAACTCACGCCGATCGATGGGCACAAGGCGGGCCATATCAGGTCGTCTCCACGGCCGGACTGGCGGCGCGATGGATGGCCTTGCGCACTCGGGTGTAGGTACCGCACCGGCAGAGCACACGATCCATGGCGGCGGTGATCTGCGCATCCGTGGGCTGCGGATGCTGCACCAACAAGACCGCCGCGGCCATGATCTGGCCGGACTGGCAATAGCCGCACTGCGGCACCTGCTCGCTGATCCAGGCCCGCCGCAGGGCCATCGCGATGTCGTCGTTAAGCCCCTCGATGGTGGTGACGGACTTGCCCGCGGCGGCGCTCACGGGAGTCATGCAGGAATTTACCGCGGCGCCGTCGAGGTGGACGATGCAGGCACCGCAGCGGCCGATGCCGCAGCCGTACTTGGTGCCCGTGAGGCTAAGCTGATCCCGGAGCACCCACAACAGCGGTGTGTCCGCCGGCACGTCGACTTCCCGACGCTCATTGTTGACAGTGAGAAGGATCATGCTGCCTCCGACGCTGGCTGGCGCCGCGGAAATCGGCCCGGGAGCGGGGCCTGCACCCCGCACAGGGGCCTGGACAGGGGGCTGGCGCCGCAACTCGGTGCTGGGGCTGGATCAACAGCCAGGGCGGCCCCCATGGCGCGCCGCCACCCAAGCCGGCAGCATTGCAGATATCGCACGCACAGGAAAGTGACCATCCGCGCCGATCGTGTTAATGATCACACTGCTCCAGCTTCTCCCGCGCCCCAGGCAGCACAGAGATCAGGAAGGTCGAGATCAGCACCACCGGCGCCAGCACGATCAGCACCAGCGCCAGGAAGAGCACGATGGGCTGCAGCGGTCCCACCGCGGGTACCACGTGGGCCGCAGCCAGGAACAGCAGCACCGCGGCCAGGAAGAAGACCGCGGAGATCACGACGCCCTCGCGCATGGTCTTACAGCCCAGCATCAACAAATGACGAGTCATGACAGGTCCTCCGCTCCGGGGCGCCGTCGGCGGCGCTCTCTTAGTGGTGATGGTAGCGAACGCGCTCCGGGGATTATCTGCGAAAGCTGCACCGGCGGCATTGGTGCAGCGCAGCGGCCTCGTGATCGGCGGGGTTGCAGCGCCGCTCGCAGGCAGCACCGGCGGAACAGCCCGCAACACCGCCGTGCCTGATCCAGCAGCGCTCTATGTGCCCGGCGTGCTGCTGGCGTCGGCGTTCGTGCACGGCCTGTTTGGGTTCGGCTTTCCGATGCTGGCCACGCCCCTGCTCGCACTGGGTATGGACCTGCGCGCGGCGGTGCAGCTCACACTCCTGCCCACCATCGCAACCAACCTCGGCAGCATCGCCGGCGAGCGCCATCGCGGTGAAGCACTGCGCCGGTTTTGGCCCATTCCCGTGTGCACGGGCCTCGGCAGCTTCGCAGGCACCCAGGTGCTGCTGGCGGTGGACCCAGAGCCCCTCCGCGCGCTGCTGGGCCTGGTTCTCATGGCCTATCTGCTGACGGAGCGGCTGCACGCCGGCGGTCGCGAGCGGCAGGTTCCGCTCTGGGGGCTCGCCCTGCTCGGACTCGGCATGGGGCTTATGGCCGGTGTTGTGAACATCTTCGCACCGGTGGTCATCGTCTTCGCGCTCTACACCCGCATGCCGGCGACGCTGATGGTGGCGGCCTTCAACCTGAGCTTCGTCACCAGTAAGGGCGGACAGCTGCTCGGCTTTGCGTGGCGAGACGCCGTGGACGCCTCTCTGTTGGCGCAGAGTGTGTGGGCGCTTCCCGGGGTGTTGTTGGCGCTCTGGATTGGCATCCGGCTGCGCCGGCGCATTCAGCCCGAGCACTATCGGCGCCTGTTACGGCTCGGGCTCTGGGCGCTCGCGGTGGCCCTGGTATGGAATGCGCTGCTCGCCGGCTGAGACAGCGCGCCGGTTGCGCGTGTTTGATTGGCTGCGGCGACCTCAGCTCCCCTCGCGCGTCATCTGCTCGAGGCGGCCCTCGGCTAGGCGGCCCTCAGTGGTGTCCGGAAAGCGCTCCACCACCGCCTCCAGCATGCTGCCCGCCTGCCCCATGTCCTGCTGGTCGAAATAGACATAGCCGAGCTTCAGCCTGGCCCCCGGCCGCTTTGGGCCCCCCGGATAATCGCTGATGAGCCGATTGAAATGGGTCAGCGCCGCGGGGTAGTCCTTGGTGACGTAGCCGATTTCGCCGAGCCAGTAGACGCCGTTGTCCGCGAACTGCCCGTCCGGGTAGCGCACCAGCATGGCGGCGAACTCCTGCTTGGCGGCATCGTAGTCGCGCTCCTTGAGCAGCTCGAAAGCTTGCCGGTAAGCCTCCCGCTCGCCGCCCTCCAGGGTCTCGGGGGAGGGCAGCGCCAGGGTGCCGCCGCTGTCACCGCCGCCGCCCAGGGCGCCAACCCCGGTCTTGGGCGGCGGCGCCACGGGCACCGGCGCCTGCTCACCAGCGGCGGCGGCTTCGTCACCAGATGCTCCGGCCTCCGCCGCAGCCGTCTGGGCATCAGCGCCCGGCTCTGCTGCGGCGTCCGCGTCCGCAGCGGCCTCACCGCCGCCCTCGTCGCCAGCCCGCAGGCGCTCGGCGTAGGACTCCCCAAGCTGCGGCAGGCCCGGACGCACCTGACGCAGCTGGTACTGATGCAGCTCCACCTGACCGCGCAGCTCCTGCATCTCTTGCTGGAGCTGCTGCAGCTGGAGCACGAAGTCTGACAGACTCTGGTCGTTCAGCATGCGCTCGAGGCGCTCCAGGCGCCTCGCGAGCTCGGCATTCGAGACCACTTGCGCACCGGTGCCGCCGGGCAGGGGGGCAGGCGTCAGAAGATCGTCCCGGCGTACCTGTGCGCTGGCGGTGCCGACGAGGGATCCGACGAGCAGCGCGCAAAGAGCGCCGGCGGCGATGGCCGAAGGGCAGCGAAGGAGACATTGGAACATATCAGTACACCAGCTCTACGCGACGGTTACGGGACCAAGCGCGCTCGGAGCTGCCGGGCTCCGCCGGCCGCTCTTCCCCGTAGCTCAGCCGCGACAGCTTCTCTGCCGGCACGCCTTCGGCCACCAGGAAGCGTTGCACAGCGTCTGCACGGCGGTCACCGAGCGCCAGGTTGTAACCGCGGGTGCCGCGCTCGTCCGTATGTCCCTCCAGAGTCACGCGCGCGCCCGGCGTGCGGTAGATGTAACCGGCATGCGTGCGCAGCAGATCGGCGCCCTCCGGGCGGATCTCCGCGGTGTCGTAATCGAAGTAGACGACCTTGTTGTAAAGGGGGCTGTTGGGGTCGTCCAGCGGCGACAGCGGCTGGATGGGCTCAGGGGCGGGCCTTTCCAGAACGATCTCTTCTTGCACGCTCGGTGTCAGCGCATCCAGCTCGGCGGCACTCGGCGGCGCCGGCTGCGGTGGCGGCGGTGGCGGGCTTGTGGCGCACCCCGTAACGACGACCGCCGTGAGCGACAGCGCGGCGACAGGGAAAAGGCAGCGGTTCACATTGGGCTCCTGAGCGGTGAGCACGCGATCGAGGCGGAGAGCAGACGCAGATGCGGTCTTGCCCCGCACAAGCATGCGACTTGGACATCGGGCGTGGGGCAGCGGCAAGGAAGCGGCACGCAGACGCGTAGCGGCGCGGCAAGCGCGCTGCGGTCATTGCAACAAGGGTGACCAGGCGGGCTCGCGCACCTCGCCCGCATCACGGGACAAACGGTGGCTCGCGCCGGAGGACAGCGGCGTTGCCGCCAGCACCCCGCGGCCATTGTTCTGGGTGGCGTAAATTATCATGTTGCCGTTGGGGGCGAAACTTGGGGACTCATCCAGGCTCCCATTGCTGACGTAGCGGCGGGCACCGCCCTGCGGGTCCGTCATGACGACGCGGAAACGCCCTCCTTCGCGCGTGACCATCACCAGCGCATTGCCGCTCGGCGCATAAGATGCAGCGGCGTTGTAGTCGCCTTGGAATGTCACGCGCTGCGCGGGCCCGCCGCTCGCTGCGACGCGATAGATCTGGGGCTTGCCGCCGCGGTCGGACGTGAACACCAAGTGGTCGCCGGAGGGAGCCCAGGCGGGCTCGGTATCGATGGCATAGTGGTCCGTCAGTCGCGTGAGCTGGCGCGTACTGAGGTCCAGCACATAGATGTCGGGGTTGCCGTCCTTGGACAGGGTCATCGCGAGCCTGCGGCCGTCCGGCGAGAAGGCCGGGGAGCCGTTGATGCCCTGGTAGCTCGCGACACGCTCGCGCCGCCCACTGGCGAGATCCTGCACATAGATGGCCGACTGCCGGCCCTCGAATGAGACATAGGCAAGGCGGCGACCGTCCGGCGACCACGCCGGCGACATGATGGGCTCGGCCGAATCGACGATGGTCTGAGCATTGAAGCCGTCGGCGTCCGCCACGCGCAGGGCCACGCGGGACTTGTGTCCACTGGAGGTGACATAGGCGATACGCGTGGCGAAGACGCCGGGCTCACCGGTGAGATCCGCATAGATGGCATCGGCGATGCGGTGCGCGGCGTTGCGCAAGCCCTTGCTCGTGGAGGTGACAGTGTCGGCGAGGAGCTTCTTGCCGGTGAAGACGTCCATCAGCACGTAGCGGATATCGTAGCCACCGGTGGCGCGGGGCATGACCTCACCCACCACCAGGCTGTTCATGGCCAACAGTTGCCACTCGCGCATGTCCACGTCGGCTTCGCGGTGCGGCGTCATGAGCATTTCGCGCCGCGGCATGGGCTTGAATTTGCCGCTGCGGGCGAGATCCGCGGCGATGACATCAGCGATGTCCACGTTCGGCCTGGCACCGTCGACGTTGCCGAAGGGCACCACGGCGATGGGCTGCGCGCCCTCGACGCCGCCGGTGATCTCGATGGTGAGCTTGGCCCAGGCGGTGCCCACCGTGCCCCAGGCGAGCAGCGCCGTGAGCAGCAATACGCTCAGGCTGAACGGTCGTTGCATGGCTTCGTCCTCACGGCGTGAATCGGAAATTGAAGTCCTGGAACAGTTCATCGAATTCGTTCCCATCGGGTACAGGCAGGGGTGATGCCTTGTACACCGCGGAGATCACGGACTGGTCAAAGGCGCCGTGGCCGCTGCCCTGCCCCACCTTGACGCTTCCCGGGATCACCTGCCCGCCCGGCTCCCAAACAAGGTTCACCACGGTCTCGATGCCCCGGGGACTGCCGGCAGGGCGACCCCCGAG
>NZ_JAIFKJ010000550.1 GCF_019695415.1 Thiohalocapsa sp. | reverse complement strand
CCGCCCGCCATCTGCGCGAAGGCGGTGCTCTCCGTCACCCGCAGCTCGTCGCCGAAGCGCTCGACAAAGAGCGCGATGAGGCCGCGCTCGTTGGCCACGGTCATGCCACGCGCCGGCCCCAGCACCAGCAGGGCCGTGGCCCAGGCGTCGGCCTCGGCGCAGCGCTCGGCGAGGACGGTGACGGACGCGAGCTGGTGGTCCACCGGCCGGCCGGTGGCGGGGTCGATGGTGTGGGAGTAGCGCTGCCCCTCCAGCTCGAAGAAGTTGCGATAGTCACCGGAGGTGGCCATGGCGCGGTCGGTGAGCGCCACCACCCGCAGCACAGCGCGCCGGCCGGCGTCCGGGCGCTCGATGGCGATGCGCCAGGGCTCGCCCTCGGCATTGCGGCCGCGCCCGCGCAGCTCGCCGCCGATCTCCACCAGGTAGTCGGTGATGCCGACGTCCTCGAGCACCGCCGCCATGCGGTCCACGCCGTAGCCCTTGGCGATGGCGGAGAGGTCGACATAGAGGTCGGTCCGGTCCTTGCGCAGCGCCGGCGGCTCGACGCGGGTGTGGAGCAGGTCCCAGCCGACGCGGGCCCGGGCGGCGTCGATCTCGGCCTGACTCGGCAGCTGGTCGGCCTTGACCTCCGGCCCGAAGCCCCAGAGGTTCACCAGCGGCCCCACGGTAACATCGAAGGCACCGTTGGTGAGGGTGCTGACGGCGAGCGCGGTATCCGTGAGCCGGACCAGCTCGGCAGAGACCGGAAACCAATCCGTGGTCTCGGCGACGTTGAAGCGCGACAGCTCCGAGTCCGCCTGGTAGGTTGACATGCGCTCGTTGACGCTCGCCAATTCGGCGCTGATGCGCTCGTATAACGCCGCGTCGTCAAGACCCGCGGGCGGGCGCGGCACCTGCACGCTCCAGCTGGTGCCCATGGTGCGGCCGACGAGGTCCAGCGTGTGATCGCGGGGGCCGCAGCCGGACAAGCTAACGAGCGCGAAGACGGTGAGCACGCACAGGAGCAGCAGCAGGAGTCGGGAGCCGAAGCTCACCGCAGGCGTGGTCGTCAGGGACATGGCTCTGGATGGACGCAAGTTGGACGCGGCGGCGCGGCGCAAGCGTAAGCCGGCAGGGCTGGACATGCACCCCGGCCTTCCCCAAGCTGCACCCCGATTGCAAACTCCAGTACAGGCCGCGGAGAGATGTACAAGCTGGTGGTCTCCGACCTGGACGGCACCCTGTTGGGGCCGGATCACCGCCTGGGCGATTATACGCGGGGCGTCCTTCAGCGCGTGCGCGCCGCGGGGGCGGACCTGGTGCTCGCCTCCGGGCGGCACTTCATGGACATACGCGTCCTCGCTCAGTTGCTGGCAGGACGGGCAATGGAGCCAGGCAATGCGGCACGGCACGGCACCCGAGGGAGCGGCATCCCTGCCGCGATAGGTGCCGATGACTCCGCCCAGCGCGGCTGGCTGGTCAGCTGCAACGGCGCCGCCGTCAACGCTGCGGACGGTCGGCTCATGCAGGCCACGCGCCTCCCGTCGGAGCCCCTGGACTTCCTGCTCCATGACCCGCTGTTCCGCGACGTGCATACCAACGTCTTCCTCAGCGACGCGTGGCTGGTGGAGGAGCCGGACCCGAGCCTGCTGCGATACCACCAGGACTCGGGCTTCCATTATCAGCTCGCGGACTTCGCGGCGCTGGACGGCACCGATGTGCTCAAGGTGATCTACCATGGCGAGCACCAGCATCTGCTCGCGCTGGAGCAAGAGCTCGTGGCCCGCTGCGGAGAGGCCATCGGCACCACCTTCTCGCTCCCGCAGACGCTGGAGGTGCTGGCACCCGGGGTGAGCAAAGGCGCAGCGCTGGCCAGCCTGCTCGATGATCTAGGGCTGACGCCGGCCGACGTGATCTGCTTCGGAGACGGTCTCAACGACGTGGAGATGCTTCGGCTCGTCGCTGACGGCGGCGGCCAGGCGCTGTTGATGGACAACGCCGATCAGCGCGTGCACGAGGCCCTGCCGGAGTTGCCGCGCATCGGCAGCCATGCGGACGAGGCGGTGGCGCGACACCTGGACCGGCTGCTCGCGGGCGGTGCCCTAGGGCCGGCGTGAACGCGCCCTGCGGTCAGCGCCGGGAAACTGAGGTCCGGCGCTGCGCTCTTGAGGGCCCTTTCGGCCCGCAACAGGGGGCTGACGCCAGCGCTGATTTTTCATGCAACGAGCACGACGCCGCAACGACCGATAGGGTTGGCCAACCCCGTCGGTTCAAGCCTCCGTGTTCTTCGTGATCTTCGCCGCTCAAATTCCGATTCTAGGGTGAACCGAGCCCACACCACCGAGATGACCCTGCACATCACCCCCGACATCGCCATCGACGAAGACGAGCTGAGCGAACGCTTCGTGCGCGCCCCTGGGCCCGGCGGTCAGAACGTCAACAAGGTGGAAACCGCCGTGCAGCTCAGCTTCGACGTGCGCCGCTCGCCGTCGCTGCCCGCGGGCGTTCGGGCGCGCCTGGAGAAGCTCGCAGGCTCCCGCGTGGACTCCGACGGCGTGCTCACCATCCACGCCCACCGGCATCGGACACGGGAGCGCAACCGCACCGATGCCCGCGAGCGCCTGGTGGAGCTCATCGCCAAGGCCAGCCATGTCCCCAAGCCGCGCCGCCCCACCAAGCCGTCCCGCGCCGCCAAGGCCCGGCGCGTGGACGAGAAGAAGCAGCGGGCGCGGGTCAAGC
>NZ_JAIFKJ010000078.1:902-7822 GCF_019695415.1 Thiohalocapsa sp. | reverse complement strand
GTGGTGTAGAGATCATGGCGCCGATCCTTCAGGTTCTGCACCGTGCCCTCGTAGCGGGCCTCGCGCAGGGCCTTGAGGCCAAGGTCCGCGAAGGCGACGGTCTCGACGTTGGGGCTGGTGTCGGCGGCGATGCCGTCGCGGGCGAAGGGGAAGTCGCAGGGGGTGAGGATGCAGCTCTGAGCATACTGGATGTCCATGTTGGCGACGTTGGGCAGGTTGCCGCAATTGCCGGACATGACCACGTAGCACTGGTTTTCCACCGCCCGGGCCTGGCTGCAGTAGCGCACGCGCAGATACGACTGGCGCTCGTCGGTGCAGAAGGGCACGAAGATGATATTCGCGCCCTGGTCGGCTAAGTGCCGAGCCAGCTCCGGGAACTCGGCGTCGTAGCAGATGAGCACGCCGATGGGGCCGCAGTCGGTGTTGATGGCCGCGAGCTCGTGGCCGCCCTCGATGTTCCACCAGTAGACCTCGTTCGGCGTCGGGTGGATCTTGGGCTGCTCGTGTACCTCGCCGTCGCGCAGACACACGTAGCAGATATTCTCCACCCGCCCGTTCGGCATCTTGGTGGGATGCGAGCCGCCGATGATGTTGATGTTGTAGCGCACGGCCATGTCCCTGAGCGCCTCCTTGATGGGGTCGGTCCAGCGGGTCAGCGCCTCGATGGCCTCGGCGGGGGAGAGCTCCTGGTCCTCCATGGACAGGAGCTGCAGGGAGAACAGCTCCGGGAAGACGCAGAAATCCGCGCGGTAGTCGGAGGTCACGTCGACGAAGTAGCGCACCATGTCGAGGAACTCGTCGAAGGACTTCACGCGGCGCTGCTGGTACTGCACGGTGGCAACGCGCACGGTCTCCATGAGCCGCCCGCCGTAGTGCTTCTGCCGAGCCTCCTCTATCTCATCCGACACCTGCGGATTGCGCCAGAGCAGGTGCACGCCATAGCCCATGGACTGCTGGTCCTCGGTCCAGTAGCCCGGCATCAGCCCGATGACCTTGAAGTCGTTGCGGAGCTGAAAGGTCAGCACCGGGTCGTGCTCGCGGCCGGCCTCGACGGCCTCCACATAGGCCTCGGGGGTAGGGTACGGGTCCTCGGCGCGGGTCAGGGCGTCGCGCAGGGTGGGCAGCCGCCCGCCGTAGATGATGCCCTTGAGCGCCCAGGCCTGGGCCAGCTTCTTGCGCTCGTCGTACAAGCGCTGACCGATGCGAAGCCCCCGGTAGTCCGGGTCCACGCAGACTTCCATGCCGTACAGGTAGTCGCCGTTGGGGTCGTGCCGGCTCGCATAGCCGCCGCCGGTGATCCAGGTCCAGTCATGCGGCTTCAGCGCCACCTTGCCCGAAACCACGAAGCTGGAGCAGAAGCCGATGAGCTTGCCGTCGGCCTCGGCGACGAACTGCCCCTCCGGAAACTTGTTGATCTGCCCGCGAATCATCGCCGACGTGTAGCCGCCGATGCCGGCACCGGCGTAAGCGCGCTCGAACAGGGCGCGGATGGCGGGAACGTCGGCGGGTGTGGCGTTGCGGACGCTGAGGCGCTCGACGGTGTCTGCGGGGTTGTCTGAAGTGTTGGGCGTGTTGGACACGGGTGAGCTCCACGGGCTGGCGCTGGTCGGGTCGTGCTGGACCCGATTGTGCCATCCGGCAGCCAGCGTCGGCAGGGCGCGGATACCCGGTGGGGCCACCTCGTCTCCAACGCGTTCGTCGTCGGTGCGGCGTCGTCCAGCATGGTCGGCTCTCGATCAGGCCCTCGCTCTCGGGGCTGTTTGCGCTCTTGCCCCAGTCTCATGGCGCAGAGCCGCGGCCTCAGCCGTATTTTGTTGAGCAGGGAGTGGCCTTCGCCGGGCCACGAGGCATCGGGAAATCCCGCTGGTTCGGAGCAGATTTCCGAAGCGCCAATCCGCCCATCGGCCGCATCTACCGTCCCCGCTGAGTTCCGCCATGACGTGCGCGGGCGCCCGCCCGTGCTCGCAATGGCGCACTTACCACAACGATGACACCACCGTGAGAAGGGAGGGAGAGCTGCCCGTGATCAAGACCACCACAACCGCCGCCGCCCCGGCGGCCATCCTGTACATTCCCCTGTCCGTCGTCCTGTCTGCCTCCGCGCTCGCCGACGATCTCCGCGCACCGGAGGACGTGCTCCAGGAGCTCATCGACAATAACGAATCCGCGTATCTGACGCAGAGCGAGCAGAACATCATGATGATGCCGGACAACGCGGCCCTCTGGACCGCCGAGGAGGGCAAAGCGCTGTTCGAGGAGGCACGCGGACCCAACAACAAATCGCTTGAGACCTGCGACCTCGGCAAAGGCCCGGGCGTCGTCGAAGGCGTTTACGTTGAGCTGCCGCGCTTCTTCGACGATACCGGCCGCGTGATGGACTTGGAGAGCCGGCTGGCTTACTGCATGACCAGCATCCAGGGTTTCTCGCCGGAAGATCCGGAGGTGAAGCAGCGCCACGGCTCCGACTCGGACATGATGAAGCTGCAGACCTACATCGCCAGCCGCTCCAGCGGTCTTCCCTGGAATCCGCCCATGGACCACCCGCTGGAGCAGGCCATGCGCGATGCGGGCGAGGTGCTCTTCTATCGTCGCGCGGGGACCTCGGACTTCAGCTGCGCCACCTGCCATAGCAACACCGGCAAGCGCATCCGTGCCTCGGTGCTGCCGAATATCAACGAGCCGCACGAGTGGACCAAGGCCATCTCCTGGCCCGCCTACCGCGTCGGCCATCAGCAGGTGCGCAGCAGCCACCACCGCATCCGCGGCTGCTACTGGCAGATGCGCCAGCCGCAAAGCATCCCCGGCTCCGATGCCGCCATTGCGCTCATGTCCTACTGGACCGACGCTGCCCGCGGCGAGCCCGCCATTCTGCCGGACAAGAAGCGTTGAGCAACGCCACCAGCCAGGAGGACCCAGCTATGACCCACGCACAACCCGCATGCACCGCCGCCGCAGCAGCAGCGCTGCTAGCCCTGTCCGCCGCCGCCACGGCCGCCCCGCCGGCGCCCGAGGCGGCCTACACCGCCATGAGCGCGGAAGAGCTCGCCGACTACCTGATCTTCGAGGCGGGCGGTTTCGACCTCGACGCCGAGACGCAGGACGGCGGCACCGCCAGGGAGCGCATGACCCAGGACCGCACGCAAAAGGTCTGTTCTGCCATTGCGCGCAGCGGCAAGGACCTGGACCGGGCCACGGCGGCCAAGATCAGCGCGCTGGCGGACGAGACCATCGAGTTTCCGGAAGACGGCGTTGCGCTCGGTGACTGGCAGCGCGGCGAGGAGATCGCCCGCTCAGGCTTCGGCTATCGCATCGGTCACCGCGTGGACGACCACGACAGCCGCACCCCCGGCGGCAACTGCTACGCCTGCCACCAGCTGGATCCCAACGAGATCGCCTACGGCACCGTGGGCCCGAGCCTCACCGGCTACGGCCGGCTGCGCGGCACCAGCGAGGCGATGCTGAAGCACACCTATCAGATCCTCTACAACCCAAACCTGTTCTTCCCGTGCACGACCATGCCGCGCTTCGGGCACCACGGGACCCTGACCCAGCAGCAAATCGCCGACGTCATGGCCTATCTGCTGGACCCGGAGTCGCCTGTGAATCAGGAGCCGGCGCAGACGGCGGAGGCAGAGTCCGCCGCCGCTGACTGAAGCCGGCGGTCGAGGCCGCAAACCCCGGGGCAACTTTGCATCAGCCGGCGGTCTCCGTCAGCGGAGCCGCCGGCCGATGATCTCAGCTCTGCTCCCACATCACGTTCTTCTCGTCCCGCGCGGCCGCCTCCAGCAGCTCGACGAGCGGCAGGGCACGCTTGGCGAGGCTCACGCTTTCCCGGCGGGCATCCTCATCGTCGTCATCCCTGCGCTCCGGGTTGAGCGGTGCGTTGGGGTTGCGTGCAACGGCGTCCCGGAGCTTCTCCAGGGCCTTGGGCACGTCCTCGGCGAGGATGGCGCCGGGGACGGTGCCGCTGTGGCCCATCATTTTGATCAGTGCCTTGGCGACGTCGCCGAACATGGTGATGTCGGCATAGACGGGGGTCTTGAAGGTGATGAGCATGGCGTCTTAGTGGCCTCAGCAGTGTCGCCGCGTGGGCGGGTTCAGGGCAACAGGATAGCGCCGGCCGCGGTGGGCCGCTTGCGCCTGTCCGCGCTCAGGCTTGACGTCGTGCGCTAAGGCCCGGCACGGCAGCTGGTCCCGGCCAAGCCGCCGGCGATGAGCACAGCCGGCGGCGCAGGGCGACTGTCGGGCGGAAAGACGACCAGCAGAGTAGGGTCATGCGGTGCAGGGCGCTACACTGCGCGGCGCCGACGCCAAAGCGCCACCGAGAAGGAGCCCGCCATGCAGACAGGCCCCCGCCAGCTCGTCACGCCCTTCCGGCCCATTCCGCTGGACGTGCCGGAGGGCATGGCCCCCAACGAGTTCTTCAACAGCGCCGAGAACCTGAACGACCTGGTCGGCAACAACGGCCTGCTGAGCAATCCCGAGCAGCTGCTGCTGTACCGCAAGGCCCTTGGGCACTCGGGTACCTTCGACTGCTCCATCATCTACAACACGGCGCGGGAGATCCTGAATCCGCTCGGCCGCCCGGTGCGCCGCACCCAGGTGCCGGAGCGGGTGCGCCGGGTCTGGAACCGCATGAACGCCGTCATCATCGGCTACATGCTGGAGCACTGGCCTGACCCGGCCGAGGCTCTGGTGCTCGCCGGCGAGGCCAGCCTGGATGCCACCTGGCCGCTGACGGCGCCCGGGGTGCCCAGCATCCGCATGCTGCACAACCACTTCATGGTCTTCCCGATGGCGGACCTGCGCGCCGCCGAGCCCGCGGACCCGAGCAACCCGAACCTCACCGACGGCGGCCAGCACAGCCTGTTCCAGGCGCACATGCGCGATGTCTATCGCGCCTTTTTCGATACCGCGCTGCACCTGGAGCTTCTGCGGCCGGCGCGGGGTACAGAGTCCGCGCTGGCGCTGACGGGCTATCCACAGGGGCTGCCGTGCTGGGAGATCGCGGGCGGCGCCGCCGCGCTCAGCGACATGCGCTTCTGGCACGAGTACGACGCCCTGCTCATGGGCTTTCTCGACTTCTACCGGACCTTCTTCAGTCAGGTCTCCAGCCGCAACGCGGACCCGCTGCCGGACCTCTACTTCCCGGCCGCCGTGGAGCGGGTGCTGCTCGCCGACGACGCCTTCATGGGCACTGCCAAGGTGATCCGCGAGCGCTGCATCAAAGAGCCCGCATACGCCAATGCCATCCGCTGGGAGCCCGCCTTCAAGCAACTGATCTATCGTGGGGATAGGAGGGGAGGCGACGACGGCCGGCTGTTTGTCACCATCAGCCAGAACTCCATCGGCAATGCCATCACCGAGCTGCTCGGTGTGGTGGTGAAGCGGGTGCCGGACGCGGACGCCTATGCACAGCTGGAGCCGGCGCTGATGGGGCACCTGCACCGGGTGCGCGAGCGGCTCGCGGCAGCGGATTTAGGAGACATCCTGGGTGTCGATTGAACATAAGGGTGCTAGGCAGTTGAGCGAACCCGCATCCCAACGCTCCGCGCCCACGGCCGGACGACCCTACAGCACGGGAGACAGCCCATGGCAACCGCAGCCAGGCCGCTGGTATGCTCGCCTGTGGCGTCCGCGTAAGGGCGCTCACGCGGCCATGTGGCCGTGCTGCCGTGGCTGCGGCCGGCGTGCCGGCGGCGGCGTTCGCCGAGACCTCATCAGGTGCCTCATGCAGAGATTTCCGCTCGTCCCCGGGCTGGTGCTGACCGGCCTGCTCGCTGCGTCCGCGCTGCCCGTGGGCGCCGCCGACGCTCAGCAGGTGGACCTGACCGCGGAGCTGGCGCGGCTCGCGTCGATTTACGGCTTTACCATCACCGGCGAGGAGCATTTGGCGGAGAGCGCCGGTCGTGCCGAGGGCGAGGAGCCAGTGCGGCGTCTGCGGACGCTGCTGGAGGGCTTCGATCACATCATTGTGCAGGACGGGACCGGCGGCGTGGAACGGGTGATCGTGCTCGGGCCGGCAGAGCCGGGCGCACCGCCGACGGAGCCTCTGGTGGCCGTGGACGGCGAGCCGCCTCCGGACGCACCCATCGAATTGCCCACCGTCCGCCAGGGCAGCCAGCACTCGGTGCGGGTGGCGCTGGAGGGCGCCGATGGCCGCCGTTTCGCTCGCCTGCTGCTCATCGATACGGGCGCGGACACTGTGGTCCTGCCGAGCTCGCTCATCGACAGTCTTGGCCTCGATCCCGACACCCTCGAACAGCGACAAGTGCAGACCGCTAACGGCCTCACCGATGCCCTAACCGGGCAACTTGACGCCGTCTGGCTCGGGCCACAGCGGGTCATGAACGTGGCTGTCGCCTTCCTCGATGACGACAAGCTCGGCAATGCAGGTCTGCTGGGCATGAGCGTGCTCGGGCGGTATCAGCTGACCATCGACGATCAGGAGAACCGCATCACCCTCACCGGCCGCTGAGGGCGCGGCCGTGGGTCGGTCGCAGCCGCAGGGCGGGGTCCTGGCGATAGAAGCGGGTGAGCTCCGCGTAGACGTCCGGGTAGGTGCCACGTAGCCGATGCGGCAGCTCGAAGAAGAGCTCGCTCACCACGGCGAAGAACTCCGCGGGAGAGGTGGCACCGTAGGGATCCACCACCGATAGCTCCGGTGCGGCGTCCGCGCGCCGGCTGAGGTCGTCGTAGGCGCGCTGCATGTGCCGAGCCCAGGCGCCGCCGTCCATGTCTGCATGCAGCGGCGGGCGTCCGTTGGCCGCACCGTCTCGGAGGTCCAGCTTGTGTGCCATCTCGTGGATGACGACGTTGTCTCGTGTTCTCTCGCGCCCGTCCCGCGCGTCGGGACGTGTCCGTGCACCCGACCCCGTGTCCCAGGGCTCTGCGCCCCGTTTCCTTTGCCCTATAACACA
>NZ_JAIFKJ010000078.1:0-892 GCF_019695415.1 Thiohalocapsa sp. | reverse complement strand
AGGGCGCGCCGGCCCCGTCCCCCGTGCTCCGCGCCCTTGGTGGTCGTCGTCGACCCGGGCGAGGCTGTCCTCGGCCATGGCCCCCCGCGCCGGCACGAATTCGTCCGGATAGACGATGACCGCATGCCAGCCGCGGTACCAGTCCAGCCCAAGCTCCAGTACCGGCAGCGCCGCTTGCAGAGCCAGCTCCATGCAGGTGCGTAAATCCAGCTCGGCGCCGCCGGCGGCCTCGAAGGCCTTCTGGTGCAGGAAGAGCGCGGCGGTGTCGATGAGCCGCCGGCGCGCGGCATCGTCCAGGCCGTCCAGGAGCGGCAGCTCCAGGCAGATTTCGGGCCACAGCGCCGGGTCGATTTGGGCGTGAGCGCGTTCGAGGCGGTAGCGCTGCCACCAGCGGCTGATGGGGTTGGGCATCATGGTCGGCGACTGCGGGCTCTTCGCCCATGGGTGCATTCAGGCGCGCTCTGTGGGTGTCTGGCGGCGAAGCCGTTCGGGCGGCAGGCGCGGCTCCGAGTGCGCCCACGGGCCCCGGGAGTTGGCGCGTATCATGGCGGCGCGCCGCGAAGGTCTTATCATGCCTCAATCCGCATTGCCTGCCAGGCGCCGCCATGACAATGACTCAGACCGAACCGTCCATGCGCCCCGGCGCCGGCGTGCTCTTCGACGTGCTGTACGAGCTCGGCGTCGATGTGATCTTTGCCCATACCGGCGGGGCGGTGATCCCGTTGCCTGTGGAGCTCAACAAGCGCCTGCGCCGGCGCGACCCCGTGCCTCGGGTCATCATTTGCCGCCCGGAGCCGGGCGCCGGGCCTCCGGCCGAATGCAATGCGCGTGCCTGCGTGCGGGTCGGGGTAGAGCTGGCGACCACCAGCCCCGGGGCCACCGAACCGCCCCC
>NZ_JAIFKJ010000416.1 GCF_019695415.1 Thiohalocapsa sp. | reverse complement strand
GTTCCGATCACGGTCTCGCGCACCTCCAATCTGCTGCGCGCCATCGAGACGTTGTTCGGGGTGTCGATCGCCGAGTGGCGCTACTACACCTTCATGGCGTCGGTGAAACTGCCCTGGGAGGCGGTGTGGGAACTGCTCTGGCGCGCCATTCCTCAGCCCTTGGTGGAGGGTCGCTTGCTGCTGGCGCTCGACGATTCGATCAACCCCAAGACGGGGCGCCACATCTTCGCCTGTCAGACCACCTTCGATCATGCCGCCAAGCCCAATCAGACGCGCTGGCCCTGGGCGCAGACCCTGGTGACGCTGGGGCTGCTGATGCCGATCCATGGGCGCTGGTGTTGTCTGCCGATGGCGTTTCGCTTCTATTTAGTGCTTGACCGAAAAGCCGGTTTGCCTCGTCAAAACAAGCGATTATAATCTGACCCCAAGGTCGAAGATGGGAAGCCGGTGAGGATAGGTGCAGAGGCGCGGTACGCTAACGCACTGATTCTTAGACGTTGCGGATCCGGCAGTCCGGCCATTGAGGGTGCGCAAGGAGCGCATTTGAAATCAACTCGTTGAAACTTCGTCATTCGAAATCCGATGCGTCAAGTCATCCATCCGCAGATGCAGTTCGGTGAGCAGGACATCTCCGCCATCGAGTTCGATCCCAGATCCCGCGATGACATCCCCCAGATCCTGCGCGGTCTGCAATACATCTACACGACCCCGGAGCTGCGCGAGCGTGTCTTTGCCATCCTCAGCGAGGTCGCGCCGGCGAGCACGGTGGAAGGCAAGAATGGACCGGCGGATACGAGCACGGGTCGACCTGGCATGGAGCAATGGAAGATCCTGGTGCTCGGGACCTTGCGCCTGGGCCTGAACGCCGACATCGACCGGATTCACGAGCTGGCCAACCAGCACAACACCCTGCGCCGGCTACTCGGACACGGGGACTGGGCCGATGACACCCAGTACAACCTGCAGACGCTGAAGGACAACCTGCGCCTCTTCACCCCGGAGCTGCTCGACCGGATCAACCAGGAGGTGGTGTCCGCCGGGCATGCGCTGATCAAAAAAAGCCCGCAGGAACCGTTGAACGGGCGCTGCGATTCGTTCGTCGTCGAGACCGATGTCCATTATCCCACCGACATCAATCTGCTGTTCGACGCCATGCGTAAGACCGTCGAGGTCTGCGCCTCCTTCTGCGACGAGCACGCGCTGACGGACTGGCGCCAAAGCGCCTACAACATTCGCAAGCTCAAGAAACTGTACCGGCACGCGCAGCGTATCAAGCACTCCACAGCCAAAGACGAGGCCAAGCGCGAGGCCCGCCGAGACGAGATCAAAGCGGCGCATCAGGCCTACCTGGAGCAAGCCGAGGACGACGTGCGCCGTGCCCGCGATACCCGCATGACCCTGATGATCGGCTGCGACGTGCTCCCCGCCTTGCTCGCCGAGCTTGACGCCTACATCGCCCATGCCGAACGCCAGATCGACCAGATCCGCCGCCGTGTGATCTTCGGACAGACGATCCCGCATGAGGAGAAAGTCTTCTCGATCTTCGAGCCGCACACCGAGTGGATCAGCAAGGGAAAGGCCGGCGTGCCCGTGGAGCTTGGGCTGCGCGTGTGCGTGCTCGAAGACCAGGATCGCTTCATCCTCCACCACCGGGTGATGGAGAAGCTCACCGACGACCAAGTCATCGTCGCCATGGTCAAGGAGACCCGAACGCGTTTCCCGCGGCTCGCCAGCATCAGCACGGACAAGGGCTTTCATAGTCGCGCCAACCAGCGCGACCTTGCCGAGCTGCTCGATCGCGTGGTGGTGCCGAAGAAGGGCAAGCGTTCTGCTGCCGATCAGGCCCGCGAAGGCGATCCCGAGTTCATCCGCCTGCGGCGCCAGCATTCCGCGGTGGAATCGGCCATCAATGCACTCGAGGTCCATGGACTGGACCGTTGCCGCGATCACGGCATCCGTGGCTTCAAGCGCTACGTCGCCATGGCCGTGGTGGCCCGTAACATCCAACGCCTCGGCGCGATTCTCTACGCCCAGGATCGCGCGCGGGAGAAACGAAAGCGCGGGCCATACAAACAAGCAGCCTGACGCCTCGGTGCGCAAACGGCCCAACGTCCTCCGAGGGGATCGTCTGCTCGAAATCTGACGTCGATGAGATTCGTTCTCATTGACGGCGTATCATTGACGAACGCTCGGTCCGCTTAATGAAATCTCGCCAACGCGGTGGCGCCGTCATTGCCCGGCTCAGCGGAAATAACGAGTTTTCGGTCTGGCACCAAGTAGTACAGGAGCAAGCGGCATGAACGAAGGTGAGGCCAGCGCCTACGAGCGCATCAAGTCCAAGCAAACTTTGAAGGAGATCCTGGAGGTCGCGACCTCGTTCGAGCAGAGCGCCCGGGACTTCTACACCGGCCTGATCCCGAAGGTCGGCAAGAACATCCGCTGGGTGGTCGAGGACCTGGCGAAGGAGGAGCAGCATCACTACGACCTCTTCTCCGAGCTGGCCGCCCGCCCGGACCTGGAGCAGCAGGTCGACGCCCTGACCGAGCGGCCGGTCACCGACGGCACGTTCGCCGACGCGGTCATGGTTCCGGACCTCGGCGAGGAGCCGGCAGACAAGGCGATTCTGCAATTCGCGCTGGGCAGCGAGCACCTGGCCCGGCACCACTCCAGCGCCCTGGACGACAGAACCGCCCCACGCCCGACCCGGCCGCTGGTCGACTACCTGGCCCAA
>NZ_JAIFKJ010000396.1:6978-7842 GCF_019695415.1 Thiohalocapsa sp. | reverse complement strand
AGGGTGACCTTGACCGCGTTGGCAAGGACGTTGACGCCCTCCATCATGCGGTTGCGGGCATCGGTGGAAAAGCGGACTTCTTTTGCGCTCATGGGGTGTTTACCTCGATGTTCTGGTTAAGGGTTCCGATGGCTGTGCCGGACGTGCTCAGGACTCGACGACACCCATGATGTCGTCCTCGCGCATGACGAGGAGCTCCTCGCCGTCCAGCTTGACCTCAGTGCCGGAGTACTTGCCGAAGAGCACGCGGTCGCCGACCTTGACGTCGAGCGAGCGATGATCGCCGTTGTCCATGATCTTGCCGTTGCCGACGGCGATGACCTCGCCCTGGATCGGCTTCTCGGTTGCGGAGTCCGGAATGACGATGCCCCCGGCGGAGGTGCGCTCTTCCTCCATACGACGGACGACGACGCGGTCATGCAGCGGGCGGATGTTCATGCTTGATTCCCCTCAGCTTCAGGTTGGATTTGCGGGTTGGGTTGCCGGATACCGCCAGCAGCCGCGTGGCGGTGCACGCGCCCGGAGGCGGCACCTGGATGGTGTTAGCACTCAACGATAGCGGCTGCTAATAATAGGGCGCACGCGTAGGGTGTCAAGTGGCGTTTCCGCCATGCGCGCGCGGGCGACTTGGGGAGGGCGCTGGAGGAAGGCCTGAGGAGCGGCCGCAGCGGAGGTCCGTGTTCCGGGGCGCCGCGCTGAGGGACTCTGGCGCGCGGGTAGGCCGCAACAGTCTCCGCGGCCGCAATCTGCGCCGATCACCCCCCGCCCATGGCCCCCCCCCCGCCCGTCGCCCCCCGCCCCCCCGCCCGCAGCCCCCACCTCACCGCCACCCCCCCCCACACCCCCGCCCACCCGCGGGCACCC
>NZ_JAIFKJ010000396.1:0-6968 GCF_019695415.1 Thiohalocapsa sp. | reverse complement strand
CGCCGCCCGGTAGACCTCATCAGCTCTCGTGTCGGAAATTGGGGGCGGTGTACCGGGGCAGGTGGCCCCCGCCCGGCGGTCCGCCCTCGGAGCGGGGGCCGATGGCCTCAATGTGCACGTACCGCAGCACCAGCATTCGGCGCAGCGGTGGGATCAACAACAGAAAACCCGCGATGTCTGTAATGAAGCCCGGCAGCAACAACAAAAATCCCGTGACCAACAACACGGCTCCGTCCATCAGCTCCAGCGCCGGGGCCTCGCCGCGGTCCATAGCCTGACGCACCCGCAGCAGCACTTGGAGCCCCTGCATGCGCACCAGAGCGCCGCCGATGATGGCGGTCAGCACCGACAATGCGATGGTAGGCAGTGCCCCGATAACGGAGCCCACTTGAATCAGGAAATACAGCTCGATCAGCGGCGCGCCGACGAAGAGCAGAAGGAAGAGCCACATGAGACAGGTCTCGGGTACGAAAGGAACGGCGAAGCTTGACGCCGCTACTGAGCGACTACGTCCGCGGCCGGGGTAAATCCGGAACGTCTGTCCGGATTAAGCCGATTCAAACCCCGGCGTCCCGTCAGAGCGAATTCCGTTAGGCTATGCGGCCGCCGGCGGGCGCGCAAAACGTGGGGAGTCCTGCGACATAGGCCGCGCATCGACCGCATCATCAGTCAGCACAGCACCAAGAGACCGACATCCGTGATGTCCGAACGCAACGCCGCCCAGGTCCATGTGGTCTTCTGCACCTGTCCGGACGCTGTGGTTGCCGAATCCCTTGCCGGTTCCGTGGTCGAAGAGGGACTGGCCGCTTGCGCGACCATCCTGCCCGGCGCCGTCTCGGTCTACAGCTGGCAAGGCAAGATTGAGCGCGACAACGAAGCGCTGCTGATGATCAAAACCACGGGTGCGCGCCTGAGCGCACTGACGGCACGGATCTGCGACCTGCATCCTTACGATGTGCCGGAGGTGATCGCACACCCCATCACCGCCGGCCACGACAGCTATCTCGACTGGGTTCGCCAATGCACCACTACCACCGCCTGACCTACGCAGCGGGCCGCCTCTGCCCGCACCGCTGTCACTCGCCCCTCGCCGCCCCGCTCCTACCGCTCCTCGGATTCTTGGCCCTGGTGGTGGCGCTGGTGCTGCCGCTGGCGGCCGTCGCGGCGGCCGATGATGAATTCCTTCAGCCCGATCAGGCCTTCCGCATCTCGGGTGCCCCGGCCGGCGCCGATGCGGTAAGGGTGAGCTGGGATATCGAGCCCGGCTATTACATGTATCGGAGCAAATTCCGCTTCGAGAGCGAGAGCCCCGGCATCCGCCTCGGCCGCCCGGAACTGCCACCGGCAAAGACCAAGCAGGACGAGTTCTTCGGCGAGGTCCAGATCTACCGCGACCGCGTCGAGGTCACCGTGCCAGTCGAGCGCGGCGCGAATGCGGGCGATGTCGTGGCGCTGGAGGCCAAGTCCCAGGGCTGTGCCGACGCCGGGCTCTGCTATCCGCCACAGAAGCAGCGCATCCTCTTGGAGCTGCCGAAGCTGGCGGCACTGGACACAGCGATCGACGCGAGCGCAGCACCGGGGGCCACACAAAGCCCCGCCCAGAGCATGGCCCAAGCCCTCTCCGGCGGCAGTGCGCCGCAGTCGCTGGGCCTCGGCATCGGCGACGACATCCTGCCAGTGGAGGAGGCTTTCCGCTTCCATGCGGAGGTCGCTGCACCGGACTTGCTCCGACTCACCTGGGACATCGCTCCCGAGACCTACCTGTACGAGGAGAAGATCGAGCTGACCCTCGAAGATGCGGAGGGCGTGCAAATCGGGCAGTACGAGCTCCCGCAAGCGGAAATCAAGCCAGATACGGTACGCCCGGACGGCACGATCGGCGATGTGGCGATCTACCACGGCACCTTGAGCCTGGATGTACCGCTCAAGCGCGGCGTCGCTGAGCCCACGGACGTCACTTTGGTGGCCAAATTCCAAGGCTGCGCCGAGCGCGGCATCTGCTATCCACCGGTCACCGAGCGCATTGCCCTCGCCCTGCCGATGCCGACAGAAACCGTGGCATTGGCCGAGGTGGCATCCGTCGCGGCGGCGGATGCGGGCGCCGACGCCGGCGGCCCGCCCGAGCGCGTCTCTGAGCAGGACCAGATCGCGGCTCGCCTCGCGAACGCCGGCATCCTGGGTGCCATGGCCATTTTCTTTGGGCTGGGCTTGCTGCTCGCCTTCACGCCCTGCGTTTTCCCAATGATCCCGATCCTGTCCGGCATCATCGCTGGCCAGGGCGACAGCATCACCACGCGGAAGGCCTTCTTCCTTTCGCTGGCCTATGTGCTCGCCATGGCGCTGACCTATGCCGTGGTGGGCGTTATCGCGGGGCTATTCGGCGCCAACCTGCAGGCGACCTTCCAGAACGTCTGGGTGCTGTCGGCATTCGCAGCGGTGTTCGTGCTGCTGTCGCTCTCCATGTTCGGGTTCTACGAGCTGCAGCTGCCGAGCAGCTGGCAGAGCAAGCTCACGGAAATGAGCAACAAGCAGGAGGGCGGCACGCTCGCTGGTGCCGCCATCATGGGCGCCCTGTCGGCGCTCATCGTTGGCCCCTGTGTGGCACCGCCCCTGATGGGCGCTCTGATTTTCATCGGCAAGACCGGCGATGCGGTGCTCGGCTTCTTCGCGCTGCTCGGCTTGGGGCTCGGCATGGGCGCGCCACTCTTGGCCATCGGGACCTCCGCCGGCAAGCTCCTGCCGCGCGCCGGTATGTGGATGGATGCCGTCAAGGCGGTGTTCGGCGTGCTGCTGCTGGCGGTCGCCATCCTGCTCATCGAGCGCGTGCTGCCGCCGGCGGTGGCCATGCTGCTCTGGGGCCTGCTGCTCATTGCCTCCGGCGTCTACATGGGCGCACTGACCAGCATCACGCACGAGGCCGGCGGCTGGACCAAGCTCTGGAAGGCGCTCGGACTGGCGCTCCTGGTCTATGGCGTGCTCATGATCGTCGGTGCCGCTGCCGGCGGGCGGGACACCATCCAGCCGCTGCGTGGCATCGTCGCCGCGGGTGGCGGCCAGGCGGCGGCGCACAAGGCCTTCACGCCCATCAAGACGGTGGCCGATCTGGAGCGCGAGGTCGCCGCTGCCAGCGCTGCGGGCAAACCCGTGATGCTGGACTTTTACGCGGACTGGTGTGTGTCGTGTAAAGAGATGGAGCGCTACACCTTCCCCGACCCAAACGTCATCGCCGCGCTGGACCAGTTCGTCGTGCTTCAGGCCGACGTCACCGCCAACGATGCCGAGGACAAGGCCCTGATGCAGGAGCGCTTCGGCATCCCGGGACCGCCGGCGATGCTCTTCTTCGACGAAAACGGCGACGAGCTGCGTGGCTATCGGCTGGTGGGCTTCGTGCCAGCCACGGAGTTCGCCGCTCATCTCAACGAGATCGCCCAGTGAACCCGGCAAAGGTGCTCGTGGTGACGGTGCTGGCAGGCACACTCAGCATCGGCGCTGCATTGTTCGGCGAGCGCTGGCTCGCGCAGCAGGACCTCGACCTTGTCACAGGCCGCGACGATGGCCGCATCGCCACGCTGCCCGACCTGCGTCTGCCGGACCTCTCAGGCCAGCAGATGGCAAGCAACGCCTGGGCCGGTAAGGTAGTGGTGCTCAATTTCTGGGCCACCTGGTGCCCACCCTGCCTGCGCGAGATGCCGATGCTGGACGAACTCCAGCGCGGTGTGGGGCCGGGGCAGCTCCAAGTGGTCGGGATCGCCATCGACTCACCAGAAGCGGTGCAACGCTTCCTCAGCGAAAACCAGGTGAGCTACCCCATCCTGCTCGGCGACGCCGACACGGTTGGCCTCTCGCGCCGGCTCGGCAACCGCACGGGCGGACTGCCGTTCACCGTCGTGTTCGACCCGCTCGGGCGACATGTCTTCAGCCACACCGGCGAGATCAGTGCAGACGTCGTGCGTGCCCGCGTGCTGCCGCTGCTGGACAAAGAAACCGGCTGATCCGGGCCAATATCGCTGCGATCTTCGGCAAAAGCCGACGCGTTCGGGCTTTGTAATTGGCGCGCGATTGCCTTACATTGTGCGCAGTTGTGGGCCGGGGCAGTTGTGGGCCGTTCGCGGCAGTTACTCTCTTAAACCGGCATTTTTCGCCCGGTTCGGTCGTATATCCGGTCACAAATGCGGGCCGGCGGCTCGGCCTGGCAGACACCGCGAGCCCTCAGTGCAAATCCATCTGGAAACCCGTCCAATCCACCGCGCCCGGCCGGCGCAGCCACTCATGCCCGGCGGCAAAGCCGGGCAAGCCGCGAGCCCCTCCGCCTCATGGCCCAGATCCTCTGCCTCAACGGACCCAACCTCAACCTGCTCGGCAGCCGCGAGCCGGACACCTATGGCCATGACACTCTGGGGGATATCGGCACTCGACTGACGCGGCAAGCTGAGGCCGCCGGCCACCAGCTGCGCCTGGTTCAGAGCAACGCGGAGCACATCCTCATCGACGCGGTGCAAAAGGCAGGCGCCGACGGGACCGCCTTCGCGTTAGTGAACCCGGCGGGCTTCACCCACACCAGCGTCGCTCTGCGCGACGCCCTGCTCGCGGTGCGACTGCCCTTTATCGAAGTGCATCTCTCCAACGTGCATGCGCGCGAGCCGTTTCGGCAGCACTCCTATTTTTCAGACATCGCCGAGGGCACCATCAGCGGACTCGGCGCCATCGGCTATGAGCTGGCGCTCACTGCGGCCCTGCATCGGCTCCGCAGCCGCGTCGCCTGACCCGCCGTCGCCTCGTCCTCGCCTGTCACGGTCCAGACAACCGCACACCCCCAGCCGGAACCCCGGAAACACCCGCATCATGGATATCCGCAAGGTCAAGAAGCTCATCGAGCTCCTCGAAGAATCCAACGTCGCCGAGATCGAAATTCACGAGGGCGAGGAGTCCGTGCGCATCAGCCGCCACGGCAGCTCACCCATGCCTTATGTGATGCAGGCGCCGACGACCGGCGCCCCACCCGCGTCCGCATCGCCAGTTGTCGCGGCCGCGGCGGCCGCAGACTCCGGGGCCGAGCCCGAGGCGGACGAAGGGTCGCTGGTGCGCTCGCCCATGGTGGGCACCTTCTATCGGGCGCCGTCACCGGGCAGCAGGCCGTTTGTCGAGGAAGGGCAGGAGGTCAAGCTCGGTGACACCCTGTGCATCATCGAGGCCATGAAGATCTTGAACCAGATTGAGTGCGAGAAGGCCGGCGTCCTGCGCCGCATCCTCGTGGAGAACGGCCAGCCCGTGGAGTACAACCAGCCGCTCTTCGTCATCGAATGATCGAGAAGATCCTCATCGCCAACCGCGGCGAGATCGCGCTGCGCATCCAGCGCGCCTGTCGCGAGCTCGGCATCAAGACCGTCGCAGTTCACTCGGAGGCCGATCGCGAGCTCAAGCATGTGCTGCTCGCTGACGAATCCGTCTGCATCGGCCCGGCGCCGTCAAGGGACAGCTATCTGCACATCCCGTCCATCATCAGTGCGGCGGAGGTCACAGACACGGTCGCCATCCATCCAGGGTACGGCTTTCTGTCCGAGAACGCCGACTTCGCCGAGCGGGTGGAGCGCTCCGGCTTCGTTTTCATCGGTCCCAAGCCCGACACCATCCGGCTGATGGGCGACAAGGTGTCCGCCATCAAGGCCATGAAGCACTCAGGCGTGCCCTGCGTGCCGGGCTCAGACGGACCCATCGACAGCAACAACAAACGTACCCTGGAGCTCGCTCGGGAGATCGGCTACCCCGTCATCATCAAAGCCGCCGGTGGCGGCGGCGGGCGCGGCATGCGGGTGGTGCACTCCGACGCGACGCTGCTGAACGCCATCTCGCTCACCAAGGCCGAGGCGGGGGCGGCCTTCGGCAACGATATGGTCTACATGGAAAAATACCTGGAGAACCCACGCCACGTGGAGTTCCAGGTGCTAGCGGACCAGTACGGCAATGCCATCCACTTGGGCGAGCGCGACTGCTCCATGCAGCGCCGCCACCAGAAGGTGGTGGAGGAGGCCCCAGCGCCCGGCATCACGCCGGAGCAGCGCGCATTCATCGGCGAGCGCTGCGCGAAGGCCTGCGAGCAGATCGGCTATCGGGGGCTCGGCACCTTCGAGTTCCTCTACCAGGACGGCGAGTTCTATTTCATCGAGATGAACACCCGCCTCCAGGTGGAGCACCCGGTAACGGAGATGATCACCGGCGTCGACCTGATCAAGGAACAGATTCTGGTGGCCTCGGGGGAGCGGCTGCGCTACCGCCAGGCGGATATCGAGTGGCGCGGCCACGCCATCGAGTGCCGGCTTAACGCTGAGCACCCAGAGACCTTTCGCCCGAGCCCAGGGCGCATCGAGGAGTTCCACGCCCCGGGTGGGCCCGGCATCCGCATTGACACCCACATCTACGCGGGCTACGTCGTGCCGCCCTACTACGACTCCATGATCGGCAAGCTGGTCGCCCACGGCGAGAATCGCGATGCCGCACTGGCGCGCATGTGCAACGCGCTCCGTGAGACGGTCATCGAGGGCATCGACACCAACATCCCCCTCCATCGCCAGATCATGAAGGACTCCGCCTTCCAGCAAGGCGGTGCCAACATTCATTACTTGGAAAAGAAGCTGGGGTTGTAGTGGCGAGGCTCGAGTAGCGCGTGTCGAGTTTCGAGTCGGATTGCTTGCATCTGAGGTATGAGCTACCGAGCCACTGAATGCGGGCTCCCCGGCCGACTCGCCGCCTAGCGCCCTCGCTCCTCGTTAGTCGATACTCACCCCTCGCCCCTCAACACACCACCCTCAACACCATCCCCTACCCCCCCCCCCATGCCCTCGCTACCCATCTCCCCCACCATCACACCCACTCCACCCGAGCCAGAGGAGGGGGCACGCGCGAGCCCCGGCCCGCGCACAGCAACCCGTGCACAGCCACGTGGCCCTGGCCTCTTCGTAGCAAGCATCTTC
>NZ_JAIFKJ010000251.1 GCF_019695415.1 Thiohalocapsa sp. | reverse complement strand
ATGTTATGCGGAGCCAGTGGTCGGGTGGCGCTGGCCCCTCCGCCAGCTCGTGCCGCCCAGGGTGACGCCGTGGTAGAGGGTGCAGTCATCGCCGATCACTGCGGTCTCACCGATGACCACGCCCATGCCGTGGTCGATGAAGAAGCGCCGACCGATGACTGCCCCGGGGTGGATTTCGATGCCAGTGAAGAGCCGCGCCAAACTGGACAGGACCCTGGCGAGCCACTTAAGGCCCCGCAGCCAGAGTACGTGGCTCAAGCGATGCGCCATCACCGCGTGCAAACCGGGATAGGTCGTGAGGATCTCGAAGGTGTTGCGCGCCGCCGGGTCACGGTCAAATACGCAATTGATGTCTTCCCGTAGCCTGTCGAACATTGTGCTGCTCCGTTGGGGCAGCGTCTGCAGACATACCTGGCCCACGCCGCTGCCGTCCGATCGATGCTCGCCAGACTAGCGCAGGTCGCATCGGCAGGGCACGACGCTGCGCAACCGCGATGACGATTATCCGCCACACAGCCCCAAGCCTGTGTCGAGGATCGCCTGCCGGCGCCCCCAGCACCAGCTGATCGATGCCAGGCTTCTACCAGAATGCGCGAGTCCCTTGGTGCGCTTCGTGCTCTTCGTGGCTCCGGCACCGGATCTAGCGATCCGCGCCAAGCTCTTCGATACGATAGCCGCGCGGGTAGCTCCGATGCCGCTGCCGGGTCAAGGGCCGCGCGCGGCGTCACGGTGGCAACCGGCATAGCACCCGCCGACGCAGTGCCATGCCACCCAGCACCAACGCCCGTACCGCTGCCGGCGCCGGCGCGAAGCCCACGGCCTGCAACATGGGCTCGTCCAGCAGCGCGTGAATGACGGGCGCGCCGAGCGGCCACAGCACTCGGGGAAGGAGCCAGCCCAGCATCAGATTCCGCGTCGCCGCAGCCAGCGCATGGTTGTGCTCACTGTCGCGGAAGTTGGCCCGCTCGAACGCGATGTTGAAGCGCTCCAGCTCATCGTAATCGTCCGGGATGTCGCGGATTCCCATGCGCGCGCCAATGCGCCGCCAGACGTGGAAGCTCGCCAACCGCTCAGCTTCGGTCATGCGCCGCCAGCCGAAGCGTTCATTCCAGCGAATTGGCTCGAAGACGAATGTACTCAGCGTGTAGAGATACTCGTCCTGCGGGATGGCGTAGCGCCCATGCTGCTGGTTCATGCGGCGCAAAGCCGCCCGCCCGCGGGGGTGGTCCACGCCGTTCTCCTGGATCTCCGCCAGGATCAGCGCTGTATCGTCGTAGCGCTTCTGGGTGCGGCGGATCAACTCGCCAGTCTCGACCAGCAGCGGCGTGCCCTTGGCGACACCGAAGGTGCGCAGCAGGGCCAGCTCGAGCGCACGGGTGGTATCCCAGGGGAACTCGCAGCTCGCCAGCAGGAAGCCGATCTGCTCGCAGTCCTGCTCAGGGTCCAGCGTTGCGATATAGCGCGCACGGGCGAATCGGTCCCGCGGCGCCAGGATCTCCGGCGGGATCAGGGTCTGTAGGTAAGGCGGGTCCTTGATGGCTGTTGACGACATGGCGAGGCGGCCCCTTTGCTGCTTGCAACCGCGGCCATGTGGGCGGTCGTCTACGCTTACCAGAGCTTGACCGCGGCGACGATCAGGGCGCCCACGGTGCTGATGAAGCCGATGTCCTCTTGAGTCAGCGTCATGGCTCCAATCGCCCGTACGCGTCGGTTGCTATCAGTCTACCAGGCGTCGATGTGACAACGCCGTCACCGGCGTGATGCGCCGGTGGTTGCGCCCGGTAATTGCGCATACCACTACAACCCTAGCTCCTTCCAACGCGCCTGGATGCGCTTGACGGACACCGGATAGGCGGTGCCGAGCTGCTGCGCGAACAACGACACCCGCAGCTCCTCCAGCATCCAGCGGATCTCCTCAAGCCTGGGGTCGTCGCGCTCGGCGGCGCGGGCGGCGGCCTGGCGCGCGGCGAGCTGCTCCAGCAGGGGTTTGAGCTCCGCCAAACGGTGCTGGTCGCGGCCGGCGGCGTGGAAGAGCTTCTCCGTGCGCTGCTCGGCGGCCTTGAGGTAGCGGGGATACTCCTTGAGGCGCTCGAAGGACACCTCTTGCAGAAAGCCGCGGAACACCAGCGCGTCCAGCTGCGCGCGCAGGTCCAGCACCGACGGCATCCAGTTGATCTGGGTGATGCCGGCGAGGCGCTTGCGCAGGCCCTGGTAGGCCGCAAGGATCCGCGAGGCCAGCTCGCAGACCTCATTCGCCGTGGGCATGAGGCGGCCCTTGCAGGCCTTGAGCCTGGCCTCGAAGGCGGCCTGATCGCGGATGGGTGGCTGGCCCTCGGTGAAGGTCAGGTCGACGATGAGCGCCGTCAGCTCGTCGGCGAGGTCCGGCGGCGCGGTCCCCTTACCACCGGTTTTCGCTCCGGAAGCGTCGGCGGAAGCTTCAGAGGGCGGCTGGTGCGCAGGAGGCTGGGGCGCCTTGGCGTATTGCAGCCGCATCCGGTCCAGCCCCGGCAGGTTGCGCCGCAGATAGCGCATGTCCTGCCCAAGGGTCAGCATGATGAGCCGCCTGACCCCCGCCCGCATGGCCTGCGCGGCGCTGTGCGCCGAGTCCAGCACGAAGATGGATACACTGTCCCCGTTATCCAGGAGGGCGGGATAGCCGCGCAGGCGGATGCCGGCATGGATGCGGTCGATGTGCTCGGGCAGCGTGCCGAAGTCCCAGCGGGTGATGCCGGTGCGCTCCAGGCCGCCCGTGTCAGGCTGGGGCTTGGGGGCGGCGGCTGCCGCGTCGCCGTGTTGGCGCTTGAGTGCCACCAGGTCCTCGCCGATGGCGACGGCGCGGCCGTCCGCGTCCACCAGGCGCACCTTCATGCGCAGGTGCTCGGGCAGCGCGGACAGGTCCCAGGCGTCCTCCGGCACATGCACGCCGAAGAGCGCCTTCAGCTCCTCTGCGACGGCCTGGAGCAGCGGGCGATCAGAAGGTTGGAGCCTGGCCGCGATGCGCTCGGCGGTCTCCGGGATGGGCACGAAGGCCTTGCGGATGGACTTGGGCAAGCCTCGCAGCATGGCGGTGATGCGCTCGGCAAGCAGGCCCGGCACCAACCAGTCGAGCCGCTCCGGGGCCACCTGATTCACCAGCGCCAGCGGTATCACTAGGGTCACGCCGTCAGCCCGGTGGCCGGGGTCGAAGTGGTACTCCAGCGGCAAATCCGTCGCGCCCACCCGCAGGCTGTCTGGGTAGCGCTCCTTCGTGACCTCAGCGGCGTCGCGGGCAAGCACGTCCGCAAGCCGCATGTGCAGGAACTTCGGGTCCTGTTGCGTCGCCTTGCGCAGCCACTGCTCGAACTGGGGCTTGGAGTAGATGCCCGTCGGCACGCGGGCCGCATAGAAGGCGTAGATGGCCTCCTCATCCACCAGGATGTCCCGCCGGCGGGACTTGGCCTCCAGCTGGTGGACGGAGTCGATGAGCTCCTGGTTGTGGCGCCAGAACGGGGCACGGGTGTCGAAGTCCCCTTCCGCGAGACCGAAGCGCAGAAACACCTCCCGAGACTCCGCCGGGTTGATGGGGCCGTAGTTGACCCGGCGGCGGGCGGCAAGCGTCACGCCGAACAGGGTGACGGTCTCGAAGGCGGCCACCTGCCCGCGCCTGGACTGCCAGTGCGGCTCCGCATAGCTGCGCTTGATAAGATGCGCCCCGGCCTGCTCGATCCAGCCCGGCTGTACCCGGGCCACGATGCGGCCGTAGTCCCGGGTGGTCTCCACCCGCTCGGCGCAGACGATCCACTTCGGGCCCTCCTTGAACAGGCCCGAGCTTGGATGGATGTAGAAGCGCCCGCCGCGGGCGCCGAGATACTCCCGCTGCTCGTCCTTGACGCCGATGTTGCTGAGCAAGCCCGTCAGCAGCGCCCGGTGGATCTCCTCGACAGTGCCCTCGGCGGCGTTCGGCTTGTGGCCGAGCTCCTGCATCTGCTCCTTCAGCTGCCCGTGCACGTCGTGCCACTCCTGCACGCGGTTCCAGGACAGGAAGTGCCGCCGGCACAGCTGCTGGAACTTCCGCCTGGACAGGTGCTTTCGCTCCTGCTCCAGGAAGGCCCAGAGGTTGAGGAAGGCCAGAAAATCCGAGTCCGGGTGGTTGAAGGTGGCATGGATCTCATCCGCGGACTGGCGCTGCTCCATGGGACGCTCGCGCGGGTCCTGCACCGCGAGCGCGGCGGCGATGATGAGGACTTCGGTCAAGCATTTGTGCGTCACCGCCGCCAGCAGCATGCGGCCGATGCGCGGGTCCACCGGCAGGCGGGCGAGCTGTTGGCCCAGCTTGGTGAGCTGGCCCTCGGCGTCCAGCGCGGCCAGCTCCTCCAGCGTACGGTAGCCGTCGGAGATGAGCTTGGCGTCCGGCGGGTCGATGAACGGAAAGGTCTCGATGTCGCCGAAGCCCAAGCGCTTCATCTGCAGAATCACCGCCGCCAGATTGGTGCGGCGGATCTCGGGCTCGGTGTACTCGGCGCGGGCTTGGAAATTGTCCTCGTCATACAGCCGGATGCAGACGCCGGCGGCGACGCGCCCGCAGCGGCCCTTGCGCTGATCGGCGCTGGCGCGGCTGACGCGCTCCACCGGCAGGCGCTGCACCTTGCTGCGGTGGCTGTAGCGGCTGATGCGCGCGAAGCCCGGGTCAACCACGTAGTGGATGCCGGGCACGGTGAGAGACGTCTCGGCCACGTTGGTGGCCAGCACCACCCGGCGGCGGCCGTGTGCCTTGAAGACCTGGGCCTGCTCGGCCGGCCCCTGGCGGGCGTACAAAGGCATCACCTCGGTGCTCGGCGGGTGATGCTTGCGCAGGGTCTCCGCGGTCTCGCGGATCTCGCGCTCGCCGGAGAGGAACACCAGCACGTCGCCGCGGCCCTCGCGGGCCAGCTCGGCGACGGCGTCGGAGATGGCGCTTTGCATGGCGTCGTCGCGCTCCCCGGCGGAAGCCTCCTCCGGCGGGCGCCAGCGGACCTCCACAGGATAGGTCCGGCCGCTGATCTCGATGATGGGCGCGGGCTTGCCCTCGGCGTCGGCGAAGTGCCTGGCGAAGCGCTCCGGGTCGATGGTCGCCGAAGTGACGATGAGCTTCAGGTCCGGGCGCTTCGGCAGCAGCTCCTTCAGGTAGCCCAGCAGAAAGTCGATGTTGAGGCTGCGCTCATGGGCCTCATCGATGATGAGAGTGTCGTACTCCGTCAGCAGCCGGTCCTGCTGCAGCTCCGCCAGCAGGATGCCGTCGGTCATGAGCTTGACCGAGGTTTCCGGGTGCACCCGATCGTGGAAGCGCACCTTGTAGCCGACAGTGGTGCCGAGCTCCGTGCCCAGCTCCTGCGACACCCGACTGGCCAGGCTGCGGGCGGCGATGCGCCGCGGCTGGGTATGGCCGATACGCCCAAAGATCCCGCGGCCGCCTCCCCCTGCGCCCAGTCCCTCACCCAAACCCAGCGCCGGATCGAGGCAGAGCTTGGGCAGCTGCGTGGACTTGCCGGAGCCGGTCTCGCCGCAGAGCACGACCACTTGGTGGTCCCGGATCAGCCGCGCCACCTCGTCGCGGCGCTCGCTCACGGGCAGCTCGGGCGGATACTGCACGGCAGGCACCGCCGCCCGCCGGCGCTCCACGGCGGCCTGGGACGCCGCGACGGTCTCCGCGACCTTCGCCAGCCCACGATCCACCGGCAGCCCCTGCTCGGCACGCCGGCGCAGCCCGCGCAGGCGGCGGCGCAGCTCGTGGCGGTCGCGGATCAGGCAGCCGGCGAGATCGGCGTCACCGGGCAGGCTCGGCTCGCGCTCAGGACGCTGCGCCGCGGCGGAAGACACTTCGGGTAGGAGACTTTTGTCGGGGGCGTGCATGTGCAAAGCGTTGGGGCGAGGGGCGCTTTCCGCCCCGCCCGGCCCGGGTTTCGGCACACGGGCCTAGCCGATCCATACCTGTCGGCCAGCCGATCCCTGCAGGCGGCCCACCGGGCTCCGGCCGGCACGAAGCCCCACACCGGCCGGCTGGACTTGGCGAAGACACACGGACCCCGTTGATTCATGGGCTTAGACCGGTATTCTTCATGAGCATAGGGCACGCAGCGAGCACGATTTCATCATAGATAGACGGAGCGTCGCTTCCCATGGCCACTCAACCCAGCCGCATCTTGGTGGTCGACGACCATCCCCTCGTCCGGGCCGGACTGCGGAGCCTGTTCGATGACGAGCCCGATCTGACCGTGTGCGCCGAAGCGGGCAATGTGCACGACGCCATCGAAAGCGTTCGCACCCATCAGCCCGATCTCGCACTCATCGATATCTCCCTCGATGACGGCAACGGCATCGAGCTCATCAAGCGACTCAAGGCGCATACGCCGGAGCTCAAGACCCTGGTGTGCTCGGTGCATGACGAGTCTCTGTTCGCCGAGCGCGCCATCAACGCCGGCGCCCGTGGGTATGTGAGTAAGCACCAGCTGACGGAGCAGATCCTGGAGGCCGTGCGCCAAGTGCTTTCGGGGCGCATCTATCTCAGCGAGGAGATGGTGGAGCACGTCATCAACGGCTTCGCCAAGAAGAGGGACGCCAGCACGCCGAGTATCCACGACCTGAGCGACCGCGAGCTGGAAGTCTTCGGTCTCATCGGCCAGGGTCTTTCCACATCCAAGATCGCGGAGAGGCTCCACTTGAGTGTCAAAACGATCGAGACCCACCGCGAGAAGATCAAGCGCAAGCTCGGACTCACCAGCGGCGGTGAGCTGGTGCGCCACGCGGTGCAGTGGCATCTCGAGCAAGCGTGACAACGCTTACGCTCCGTCTCTCCGACCTACCTTAAGCGTCCGAGGTCGCGTTACCCTCCAGCAACGCCCGGCCGTCTGCCTGAGCCGGGCTCGTCCGGCCCCCGATCGAACAGCCGCAGCTGCTCGCCGACTGGTGCACCGTGCTACCTGCGCCCAGATGTGGGAACAAGACCGGTCAGCGGTGTCCAACCTGCTCGGGCGACTGGAACCGGCGGCCGCAGACTCAGAAGATCAGGTAGCTCGACGGCGGACCTCGCGTCCGGCCAAGCCTCTCAAAAGGCGCCCGCACCGACGCCCTTGCTGAGCCTAAGCCGCGCCGGCAAACCGCGCGGCCGCACCACATCGCGCAGCCCCTCCCGGTCGGCTGAGACAGCGCTGCCAGAATCTGCGACACAGAACATGACGACGAGAACGCGCACCCCGATGACAAAGTCACGCCCCACCCTGACCTTCCGCTCCGTGTCTTTAGGGGCAAGCCTTGCCGCCGCCGCAGGCGCGAGCATCGCCGTCGCGCAGCCCTCGCCCGCGGCGGAAGGACACGAAGACCTGCTTCTTGGGAACACCCGCCAGCTGATCTTCGAGGGCCGCCGCTCCGGCGAGGGGTACTTCAGCGCGGACGGCCGCTATATGGTCTTCCAGAGCGAGCGCGAGCCGGGCAACCCCTTCTATCAAATCTATCTGCTGGACCTGACCACCGGCGACACCAGGCGCATCTCCACCGGCACCGGGCGCACCACCTGCGCCTGGATCCACCCGGACGGCCAGCGGGTGCTGTTCTCATCCACCCATCAGGACCCGCAGGCGGAGGCCAAGCAGCAGGCGGAGCTGGACAAGCGCGCTGCCGGGCAAGGCAGCCGCTACAGCTGGAGCTACGACCCGACGTATGAGATCTACGAGACGGGCCTCGACGGCGGCCCGCCCAGACGGCTCACCAACGCCGAAGGCTACGACGCCGCAGGCTCCTGGTCGCCGGACGGCAACCCCATCCTGTTCGCCTCCAACCGCCACGCCTACGCCCCCGCCGCGGACGCTGCCACCCGCCCCCCGGGGGGGGAGGACCCGGCCCGCTCCATG
>NZ_JAIFKJ010000420.1 GCF_019695415.1 Thiohalocapsa sp. | reverse complement strand
TTCGTTTTGCTCTATGGATCAGGCACGCCCTGGTTGCCCTGCGCACGCGGAACGTTTCCGATCAAGACGGGTTGACGGCCGGTCGCAGCCGCTGCGTGCGCAGCGCTGCCGGCTTCCGGACCACCGTAGCAGGCAGAAGCCATTCCGACTGCCGGCAGCCGCCGCGGGCCGACCTAACGGATTTGTTAATATCGCCGGCACGAATGGATCACCTTCGTTTGCCTGTCTCGGGCAGCGCTGCCAAAAGATGGAAGGTTAATGCCCTGGTGCTGCACGCGCGTAAGGAATAAGGCATGACCGATACAGATGTACCCAGCCGGCCGAAAGAGGGCGGCGGCTGGAACAGGCAGGACGCCGCGGCCGCACCCTTCCGGCTCTTGCAGCTCACCGATCTGCACTTGTATGCGGATCCGCATCGGCGCCTGCTCGGGCAGGACACGCGCCTAACCTTGGAGTCCGTGCTTGGCTTGGCACGGGCGCGACACTGGCCGCCGGATGCCGTCGCCCTCACCGGCGACCTCGTTCACGACGAACTCCCCGGCGCCTACCGCTTCCTACGCCAACGCTTCGACGCTTTAGCCATACCCTATCACTGCCTCCCAGGCAATCATGATCGCCTGGATCTGCTTGTGGGTCATCTGGACCCTGCGGCCGCTTCGGCGCTGCGCCTCGTCACGGCAGGCGCCTGGGACCTGCTGCTGGTGGACTCCACGGTCCCTGGGCGCGAGGGCGGTCACCTGAGCGAGCACGTCCTCGCCGGCATCGCCGATCATGCAGCGGCTGGCCGCGGCCGGCCCACGCTCGTGTTTCTACACCACCACTTGGCGCCGATCGGCAGCGCCTGGATCGACACCATGCAGGTGGACAACGGCCCCGCCGCTCTCGCCGCGCTGGCTCGGCACCCGGATCTGCGCGCCGTGATCTGCGGCCATGTGCACCAGGACGGCGAGCAGGTGCAGCAGGGGTTGCGGCTGCTGGCGACACCGTCTACGTGCGTGCAGTTCCTGCCCGGCAGTCCGACCTTCGCGCTGGATCCGCTGACGCCGGGGTACCGCTGGCTGGAGCTCCACGAGGACGGTCGTCTGGATACCGGCATCGAGCGCACCGACGCCTACCCCGAGGCCTTGGGTCCGGCAACCGAGGGCTACTGAGCGGCGCCGGGCGCACGGCCTGTGAGCACCTCGAGCCGTGTCCGCGAGGGCTCACTGAATCTCACTGGAAGCACTGCCCGCCCTTGCCCGGCCGTCTCGGCATCGCTGCACAGATGCCCGTCAAGGTCGCCCCAGATCGAGCACGACCGCCTCACCGACAGTCATAGCTTCGGGCTCATGCCGCAGCCGCACCGCGAGCAGCTCCACACCGGCCGCCGCCGCGTTGAGCAGCGCCTCGCCGTACTTGGGGTCAATGTCCCAGGCCGGCGCAAAGCATGCCCCCTCCGCCCGGTTCAGCGCGAACAGCATCACGCCCCGCTGCCCCGCTGCGACGGCCGCGGCGAGCAGCTTCAGGTGCTTGCGCCCGCGCTCGGTCTTGGCGTCAGGAAAGCGCAGGTAGGCGCCATCGAGCAGGGTGACATTCTTGACCTCCACCAGTGCGGGGGGCCGGCTGCCCCCGTCCAGGGCAATGTCGATGCGCCCGGGCGCGCAGCCCGCCAGCGCGACCGCGAGCTCCCGACGCAGCCGCCGATAGCCCGCAAGCTCGGCAATGGCGCCGGCCGCGATACCCTCGGCCATGACCTGATTCGGCCGCAGGGTATTGACACCGATCCAGCCACCACCCATGTCCACCCGCTCCAACGTCCAGGCGAGCTTGCGGCTCGGCTTGTCGTCTCGGGTAAGCTGAACCGGCGCGCCGGGCGTCCAGCAGGTGAGCAGCGTGCCGGTGTTCGGCACATGGGCCTGCACCCGCTCGCCGGTGGATAGCTCGATCTCAGCGACAAACCGGTTCGGCCGTGCCAGCATTCGGCCGCTATGGAGCTCCGGCAGTTGCAGCGCAGCGGCCCCAGGATCAGCCTGTAGAGAAGCCGCTCAGAGGTTGGTAAGCCAGCGTCTCGCAGGCGACGCCGGTGACCTCCGCTTGGGGCGGCCCCCGCCGCAGCCATTCGCGCAACGCATTGACAGCTTCGGGCTCGCCGCAGGCCAGCACCTCGACGCTGCCATCCGGGCGGTTGTGGGCATAACCCGTGATACCGAGCCGCAGGGCTTCTTCCCGCGCCGAGGCACGAAAGAACACGCCCTGCACCTGGCCGGCGACAGTACAGCGCACGCAAATGTGGTGTTCAGTGGATGCCGTGTCGGGCATTGGGAATGCCTGTCTGCTCGCGCCTGTGTGTCGGCGCTTATGGACCGGATCGGGCCCGCTCAGCGCGCAGCCTGCTGGTCTTGAGTCTGGGCGCGCTTGTACTTGGTGAAGGTGGTTTCTTTGTAAGCTCCTTCCACGACATAGCGCCCAAGGAGCATGAATTCTTCGGCATCACGCGTGGCCCCCGTGTATCGCGCCACCAGATTTCCGTCCAAGTCGAAGAAGGCGAAGACCGGCGTTGCGCGCACGCGATGGCTCTTCAGCGCGAAATCCTTTTGCGCCATAGTGTCGCCGCTGAACGTGGTGACCTCGACATCGCCCTCCACGTCCACCGGAAAGATTAGGAAGTGCTCCTTGAAGTAGTCCTGTACGCCGGGCTGGTTCAGCACCATGGTCTTCATGCGGTGGCAGAACGGGCACTCGTCCATCTCGAACATCAGCAGGATACCCTGCTTGCCCTCGTCGCGGGCGAGCTGCAGCTCCTCGGTGAAATCCCCGAAGGTCTGGTCAAAGAAATGCTGACCCGGGTCTCTGGTTGCAGCAGCCTGCGAGGCGCCAGTCGCGAGCAGCAGAAGGGCGCCAAACAGCGCAGCGATCCGCCGGTACGCAGGGCTCGGCGGGGATGGATGCATCATGATTGGTCTCCCGAGAACGACAACCCGCGGATTGTGCGATGCCAGCGCGGGCATTTCAACGCTCGCTGACAACGGAGCCGCAAAAGATGGATTTGCTTTTACAGTGGGCGCGTGGCGCCCTAGGCATCGGCGCACTGCTGGCCTTCGCCTGGCTCTTGAGCGAGGACCGCAGGGCGGTGCGCCGTCAGCTGGTGCTGGGTGGACTCGTGCTTCAGCTGACCGTCGCCCTGCTGCTGCTCAAACTGCCGGCAACGCAGCAGCTGTTCGCCGCCGTGAACAGCCTGGTGCTGGCATTGAATGAGGCCACTGAGGCCGGCACCAGCTTCGTGTTCGGATATGTAGGCGGCGGCGCGGCGCCCTACGAGGTGGCCTATCCAGAGAACAGCTTCGTGCTCGCCTTCAGAGCGCTGCCGCTGGTACTGGTAATCGGCGCCCTGTCCGCGCTGCTGTTCCACTGGGGGATCTTGCCCGCGGTGGTGCGCGGCTTCGCCTGGCTGGTGCAGCGCAGCCTGGGCGTCGGCGGGCCGCTCGGGCTCGGCGCTGCGGCCAACGTCTTCATTGGTATGGTGGAGGCGCCGCTGCTCATCAAGCCTTATCTCGCGGCCATGAGCCGCAGCGCGCTGTTCGGACTCATGACCACCGGCATGGCGACCATCGCCGGCACCGTGATGGTGCTCTACGCCACCCTTATCGGCGATGCGGTGCCGAACGCCTTGGGCCATATCCTCACCGCGTCCCTCGTCAACGCCCCGGGCGCGTTGGTGATCGCGGGCATTCTGGTGCCTTCAGCCCGCAGACGCGACGGCACCCAGAACCAGGCCGAGGCGGTGCCCCAGGTACGCCAGGCATACGCCGGCGCCATTGACGCCATCACGCGTGGCGCGCTGGACGCCCTGCCGCTGCTGCTCAATATCATCGCCATGCTGATCGTGATGGTCGCCCTGGTGAGCCTGAGTAACGCCGCACTCGCCGTACTGCCGGCAGTGGGCGACGCACCACTGACGCTGGAGCGGCTCCTGGGCTGGGTGTTCGCGCCCGTGGTTTGGCTTATCGGCATCCCCTGGCACGAGGCGGCGGCCGCCGGGCAGCTGATGGGCGTAAAAACCGTGCTCAACGAGCTGCTGGCCTATATCCAGCTGACGGCGTTTCCCGAGGGGACGTTGAGCGAGCGTAGCCGCCTCATCATGACCTACGCGCTCTGCGGCTTCGCGAACTTCGGCAGCCTCGGCATCATGCTGGGCGGCCTCGGGGCATTGGCCCCAGAGCGCCGCGCAGAGGTGGCCGCACTGGGGCTGCGGGCCATACTCGGCGGCACCCTGGCGACCCTCATGACAGCTGCGCTGGTGGGGATGCTGTTGTAGTCGGGGCTGGTGCTGGCGGCGCGGTTTTGCCTGGCAGTCGGGCAGGCGATCTCGCCGTCAGTTGGGCTCCGCAGCGCCCGGGCGATCGAGCACAAACATGGGCCGGCTTTCCGGTCCGGTGTCGTGCACGGACGGATCGAGCGCCCGGTCGGTGAGTGAGGGGCGGACCTTAAGGGAGAGCGTGGAGAGGTCGAAGTTGCGCATGCGCCGCGCCTGCTCGCGAGGCGTCAGCGCCCGGCGTGCCTGGCTGCTCCCGGACTTGACCCCTGCGCTGGCCATGGCCGGGGTCAGTGTAATGCCCGTCAGCTGGCGGGCCTTACTGGAGTATGCACTCACGCCCTTGCCGCGCAGATACGTGGTCAGGACACGGTGGGTATAGCGCTGGGTCTCCGGGTAGGTGACGAAGCCGCCGTGACGCTGCAGCGCGCCTTCGCCCGCGTTATAGGCCATCACCGCCTTACCGATACCGTAGCGCGACACCAGCCGCTTGAGGTGCCGCGTGCCGATGCGGACGTTGGTATCAGCGTCGAACAACGCGGCCACCGAACCTATGCCGTAGTCCGCCGCCGTCTGCGGCATGAGCTGCATCAGACCGACCGCACCGGCATGTGACACCGCGTGGGCATTGTAGGCGGACTCGGCGCGCACCACCGCGTGCACAAGGCCCCGCTCCAGTCCGTAGCGCCGGGCATAACGGTCGATGAGCTCATTCACCTTGGCACGGCTTGGCCGTGGCGTGCTCGGCGGCTGCGGCAGGCGCTTGCGCTCCGGCTCCGCGGCAGCGGGCCCCGCCGACGGCTGTGTCTGCGCGTCAGCAGCGTGGGCGGCGAGCGGGTACCCAGCGGCGCCCGTGAGCAGCAGCCCAGTCAGAACGAAGGCCCAAGGCTGCCGGCCGGGGCGCGCTGGCCACAGCAGCCCGCCCACAGCAAGCAGGATATCCGGGCGCTGCGCAGGCCTGGGATCTGCGCACGGAGAGTACGTGTGAAGCATCGATGGGTGCACAGCTATCTGCTCCAAATGCTTGCGGACTGATCGTCATCTTGGATCTGACGTCGCCGGGCTGCGGCGAGTGGATCCGCCGTCGCCCGCCACAGACCAACGCAACACGGACCATGAGTGAAGCGCGTCGTGAGCCCGCTCGTCGCGAACGGCGGGGCCGCAGGGATAATCGGCAGTTCTCGATTTAGGCTCATGATAGACGCTGGCAACCGATGACCCAAGCCCTATCAACCGCTTGCAGCATTAATTGTACGTGGTTTGCACAGTTGCATTCATAGGTTCACAGCGCTGAAAATGGCAGTGTCGCCGTGCGCCGCTGCCTCTTAGGGTAACGCACAGCGCATCCGTATCCCGCGCCACCCCGGCCGCCTGTCGGGGCCAGCCACTGCCGCCGCGTGAGAGCAACGCCGCCCAGCATGCCGTTGGAGTCTTTCGATAACCGCCCCGCGGAGCGCGGCCAGCAGGACGCGGAACAGGGCGCCAGCAATGCCCCGTCGAACGGGGATATCGCGCAGGTGGAGGCGCGCACCTGCATCTACATGGACGGCTATTGGATCAAATACTACGAGCCGCCCCCAGAGAGCCTCCAGGCCAAGAAAGCGCTGATCGAGGCGCTCACGCGCCGATTGTTCAATCACGTTGAGCATGGCATCAACATTCCCGGCATCCGCCTCGCAGAGGCCCGCGCTGCCTACGAGCGGGAAACGGATCCCGAGCGTAAGCGGGTCAATGGCGCCATGCTCGCGGGCGCCCTCTTCAACCGGGCCACCACCATCTTCACCAAGCTCGTGGAGCTGCAGGCGGACGGCGTGGAAGTGGAGCCGGACGACGCCCTGATGCAGGAATGCGGTGACTATCTGCTCGAGGCCCTAGAGCTCGGCCGCCTGGTGCGCCACCGGGGTGGAGACGAAGGCATCGATGAGCTCTGGGGCGAGCCCTTCAAGGCCTTCAGCCAACCGATCGCCACCTTCTACCAGAGCCGCTACGTGAAGATCGCGCAGACCATGCGTGATATCGATCGCATCACGACTACTCTCGCGGCCACTTTCGAGGGCAGCACCCAGCTGCCCGAGCTGAAGCCGTTGTTGCAGGACCTCGGCGACGCCGCCAAGCGCAAGACCGAGATCCTGAGGACCGACCCGATCATCTTCAGCGTCTGGCCCGCCTTCGTAGTAGCCAGCGACAAGCTCCGGCGCATGCAGCCGCACCTTCCAGCGGCGCCTACGCTGCAGCAGATCCACGAGGCCCAGGAGGCCAACCGCATTCTTAAGGTCGGCACGGCGCTGGTGAGCCACATCGTGCGCGCCCGTGTGCCGATGCCGAAAAGCACCCGCGAGCTTATCGACCAATGCGACCGCTTCCGCCGCACCTTCCTCGAACCCGGCACGGGCTCGCAGGGCCGGGGCTCATCGGACACTGCCGACACGTCCGGCGGCAGCGAGACGCCCCTCGGCTAGTCAACCACGGACACACCAGGCTGCCGCGCCACGCCGAATCCCGCAGCGCTCAACGCCCTAACGCGGTGCAGCCAGTGCCGTTTCCGCACCCTCCAGGACCCGACAACATCGCGAGCGCACCGGCTTTTGCCTGCCAATGCATGGCGCTGATCTTGCATACTTACGGGACAGACCGGGACACCAAGCGGCTAAGCAATAAAGCAGGGGGAGAGCCTTGGCGCCGACGGGCAGCGCACACCGCGAGCGGCACATCTTCAACCACGACATCATGGGCTGTACCGCCGATGGTGTCTCGGGTAACCATCTCTATTCGGGACGTGTGCTGGGTCTGAGCGAGCCAGGCGACCTGGTCCAGTTGCATCCAGCGCTGGCGAGCCAATGGGATGCCATCAGCGCCCACTATCGGCGCATTGGCCTCAGCCATACGTCAGAGGTGCTGTGGGACGTCAACCGGGCCCGGCTCGCGGAGTATCCGGCCCTCACCCCATCGGTGTTTTTCTTTGGGCCTGACGAGCATGCGGTGCGCCCAGACCAACGCTGGCTCGACGTCGTGGCGGCCATCAATTCAAAGAACACCTTTATGGAGCTGGCGCACCAGCTCGACGTGCCAGTACCCCGCACCACTCCCTTCGCGAGCGTCGACGACATCAGCGAACCGGACATCGTCGGGACGGCATTCCCCTGCTACCTGAAAGCCGCGGTGTCGGTTTCGGGGGTGGGTATCCACCGGTGCGCGGACACCGCGGCGCTGCGCGCAGCCATCGGCCAGTTCGCGCCGGGAACGCCGGTGCAGATCCAAGAAGAGGTCGCGACAGACGTGTTCCTGAACCTGCAGTACCGCTGCGACAGCAACGGCGCATGCAGACACGCAGCCACCGAGCAGGTGCTCGACGGCTTTGTCCACCAGGGCAATCGGCATCCCGCTCGCCACACGCCCTGGGAGAGCGTCGAGCCCATGGCGCAATGGCTTTGTGAAGCGGGCATGCGCGGCGTCTTCGCCTTCGACGTGGCCATCGTGGGCGATGACGAGGCCCCGGCATTCGTCGCCATCGAGTGCAATCCCCGTTACAACGGTGCCAGCTACCCCACCGGCGTCGCCCACAAGCTCGGCATCCGGAACTGGCTTGCCAAGGCTTACCACACCCGCCACCGCAGCCTGGAGGCGCTCGACCTCACGGGGTTGGAATACGACCCGACCGTGGGCACCGGCATCATCCTCGTGAACTGGGGACCGATCCTTGTCGGCAAGGTGCTGGTGCTGCTCGCGGGAGACGCGGCAGCGCAGGCAGAGCTGGAGCAGGCGCTGCTGACAAGGCTCTGACGCCGCCGTCCTGCGGACTGCGCTTTGCCGTGACCGCCCCCATCCTTGCGAAACGACCGGGCCGATCCAGCTCGTCCCGGCCCCACTTACCACAGGCGCCGCCCGCGGCGCCCCCGCCAAACGGCATAGAGGTCGGCACAGCATGCAAGACAGCTTCTCCCTGATGGTCCACGGTGGCGCCGGAGCCCTCGACAACGTCAAGGACGAGCGCACTGCCGTACGCTACCTGGAGAGCATTCGCGTGGTGCTGGAGCACGGCCGGGTGATGCTGGAGCAGGGCGCGAGCGCCGTGGAGGCGGTGGAGTCCTGCGCCTCGCAGCTGGAGGACGACCCGCTCTTCAATGCTGGCTGCGGGTCCGTGCTGAATGAGAACGGCAAGGTGGAGATGGATGCAGGCATCATGGATGGCCGCGACCTCGCCGCCGGCGCCGTCGCCGCCATCGGCAACATCGCCAACCCAGTGCAGCTGGCGCGGCTCGTCATGGACGGCAGCGAGCACGTCCTCCTCATCGCCGAGGGGGCCCTACAGTTCGCCCAGCATTGCGGCATGAAGCTGACGCCGGACCACTATTTCTTCACCCCAGACCGCATCAAGCAGCTGGAGCAGGCCCGGCTGCGCCACCGCATCATGCTGGACCACGACGATGACGGCGATGAGCAGAAGTACGGCACCATCGGCGCCGTCGCCCGCGACCGCGAGGGCAATCTCGCCGCCGCCACGTCCACGGGCGGCATCGTCAACAAGCGCATGGGCCGCGTCGGCGACTCACCCATCATCGGCGCTGGTGTCTTTGCCGACAACGAGACCTGCGCCGTCTCCGCCACCGGCTACGGCGAAGAGTTCATGCGCACGGTGTTCGCTAAGACCATCGCCGACGCCATCGAGCTCAAAGGCGTCGATGCAGCGGGCGCCGTGGACTATGGCATGGGCTATCTGACACGGAAGGTCAAAGGTCGTGGCGGTGTCATCTGCATTGATGCCGCCGGGCGCTGCGCCAGCGGCATGACCACCCGGCGGATGATCCATGGCTGGATCGAGCACGGCGGCGAAACCGTCTGCCGATTCTGAAAGCCCTGGGGAAGCGCCAATAAATCAGCGCTTCCCTAAGGCTTCGCCGGCACCTTGGGCAGCAGGACCCGCCGCGCCTTCTGTGGCGGGCTGGTGGCTGCAGCGGCAGCCCCAGAGCCGCCTGACAGCGGCGCGGCCCCGACCTCGGATGGCCGCGCCTCGGCATCCAACGCCCGCGCCAGCGCGATCCTCTCCGACACATCCGTCGGCACCTGAATCAGGGCTTCGACGGCCTTGAGCCGCTCCTCCAGCCCGCATTGGTTGGCGATCTGGATAGCGAGGCCGGGCCGAGCATTCACCTCCAGCATCATGGGCCCGCGGTCCTCGTCGAGCACCAGGTCAACGCCGCAGTAGCCGAGGCCGGTGAGATCCGCACAGCGGGCACCAATCCCCAGGAGCGCCTCCCAATCCGGGATGGCATGACCAGCGAGCGGCGTGCCGAAGTCCGGATGCTCGTCGATCACGTGATCGCGCACCACGCCGTGGCCGGTCACACCGGTGTCCAGCGCGATGCCCACGCCGACGGCACCCTGGTGCAGGTTGGCCTTGCCATCTGAGGCGCGGGTCGGCAGGCGCACCATCGCCATCACCGGGATGCCGCGGAAGATCAAGAGCCGGATGTCCGGCACACCCCGGTAGCTGATGGCGTCGAACAGGCGGCTCGGCCGCACTCGGTATTCGATCATGGCGACATCGGGGATGCCGCCGAGCGAATGGACGCCGCTCAGGATGTTCGAGACGAAAAACTCGATGTCTCGCAGCGTCAGCGCCCTACCATCGCCCTTGATGAACAGCCCGCGGCGGCGGTCGGTGACCACCAGCACACCGTCGCCGCCGCTGCCGTGAGCGGGCTTGATGACGAACGAATCGGGCCCCGCAAGCAGCTCGTCCAGGTGGATCAGCTCACCCTGAAAGCGCACGGCGCCATAGAGATCCGGCACCGCCAGTCCGGCCTCCAGGGCAAGGCGCTTGGTAGTGAGCTTGTCGTCCACCAGCGGATACTTGCTGCGCACGTTCCAGCGCATGACATAGCGGCGGTTACGGGCATTGATGCCGAGCACGCCGTTGCCGCGCAGAGCCTGCCAGCGCCCCAGCCAGCCGTTTCGCCGGCGGCTTGTCAGGTCCTGCTTGTCAGGCTCCGTCATGGCTCAGCGACCCCGCGACAACGCACCGAAGCGAAACAGCTCCGTCAGCCGGTAGCCGCTGTAGGCGCCGAGCAGCAGCGTTGCGGCCAGCACCACCAGCAGCAGCTCCGGGAAATAGAACATCAGGTGGTCCAGGTGCGGCTCGTTCATCACGTAATAGCCGCACACCGCGACCAACAGCGAGCCCAGGGTCTCCTTGGCGGTCTCGCCGAAGCCGCGCTCCTCCCAGACGATAGACATACGCTCGATGGTCATGGCCAGGATCACCATTGGGAAGAGCGCAATGGAGAGGCCCTGCTCCACGCCCAGCCGGAAGCTCAGCACGGTAATGGCCAGCATCAAGCACACCACCACCACCAGGATGGCCGCAAGCCGGGGCACCAGCAGCAAACGCAGCTGCGCCAAGGCCAGCCGCAGTGACAGGCCGACGAAGACCAGTGTCAGGAACAATGCCAGCCCCCACAGCAGCTGAGTCTCGCGGAAGGCGAGCGCGATGAGGATGGGCATGAAGGTGCCGAAGGTCGGCACCCCCACCACTACGCGCATGAAGGCCACCACCAGCGCCCCCAGCGGCAGCATCAGCACCACGTGATAGAGGTTCTGCACCGACACAGGCAGGCGCGTCAGATCGATGCCGAAGGGCTGGGCGGCAAAGGCGGCACCGGTGAGCTCCGCCACCTCCATCTGCGGCACGCTGGTCTGGGTGGTGGAGAAGCTCAATTGCACATTGCGCACTTCGCGGGTGCGCAAGAGATCGGCATCGTCGTAACGCCAGATGAAGAATCCGGGTGGATAGCCGGGCTCGCCGGTGGCCGTGTCGTAGCCCTGCCAGTCGTCACCGTTGTGCACCTCGAGCCACGGAATCAGCTGGGTCTCCACCAGCGGGCGCTCCAAGGGCAGGCCATAGGCGATGCGTGTCGGAATGCGCGCGCCGGCGAGGATCTCCGCCACCAGATGCTCCCAGCTCGGGCGGTCCTGCACATTGCGGATGACCTTGACATTCTCGTCGTCGGTGTCGGCGAGGATGAGGAGCGTCTGTTCCGTGAACGAGAAGACATCCGCGGACTGTGCGCGGGCTTGGCTCAGCACGCTCTGGATGGCCGAGGCGAGCGGCTCCTTGTAGTCCGGCACCGGCGGAAACGGCGGCACTGAGCTGTCGGTGACCACAGACCCGCCGAGCACCCTCACCTGGTAGTAGAGTGCCTGCTCACTCGTCGGCGTGCGGCGCAGCGTCCAAGTCGCCTTGCGCGGGCGCCCGTCGGTCTCGAGGATGGCGAGGCCATAGCCGCGGGAGACGAAATTCTCGTCGATGACCCGCTGCATGGACACCCGCGGGGGCAGCAGAAATTCAACCTTGGAGGCGCCGCCGTCGCCGCGAAAACCAATACGCGCCTCCACCGTCCAGACGCTGGTCGTCAGCTCCGGCAGCAGAGGGACCTCGTAGCGCATCGCCTTGAGCAGGGTCATGCCGATGCCGACGGTCGCCAACAGCAGCGCGATAGCCCCCAGGGGCGACAAGCGCGCAAAGAATCGCAGCGACATCAATCGGCGTCCTTACCCTGCGGCTCGGCGTCGTCTTGCTTGTCATTGCCTGGCGGACAATCGTAGGAAAGGATGAAGGTCTCGGCAGAGTTGACCACGAAGTGCTCCTTCAGGAACTCCCGCCCCAGCAGGACCGGATAGTTCAGGTTGGCGCGATTGTCCAGGCTGAACTCGGCCTCCATGGTCTCGCCGGCGATACAGAAGCTCAAGCGCACAGTGATACGCTCTTCCGGCGGCTTGCCCGGGCTGCGCTTGATGCGGACCTTGCCGACGATCGGCAAATCGTAAGTGAGCTTGTCACCGCTCTGCTCGGTGTGGTCTGTATACAACGAGAACCGCACACGCTCCACACCGGCGCGCTCGAAGCGCTCGATATCGACGGCATGGATGGCGCTGGATTTGGCGCCCGTGTCCAACTTGGCCGTGACGCGCACGCGGTACGGTGCCAGGCGGATGCTCTGCAGCCAGCCCGCCTCGCGCAGCCCGGCTCGCTCGTCCGCAGCGGCGCCAGCGGCGCTCGCGGCTACGCAGAGCGCGGCGCACAGCACTGCGGCAATACGGGCAGAGGGAAAGCAGAGGCGGGCGTGGTCGGGCAAAGTCGACATGGGTTACGGCAACGGGCATTGGGTTGGGACAGCTGATCCAAGCCGATCCCCGGCTTGCGGTCCGCGGAACAGGCATCACAGCGTGAAGATGCCTGCATGATCGGCCGCATCCGCGGCCGCGACCGGCAGGCGGTTACGATGGCCCCAAAGGGGCTCGTGACGACCGTACAACACGCCTGCGAAGGCATCGAAGTCCGGCGCACACGAGGCGCCGCACCCGCACCGGGCGCACGGGCACCAAAACCCTGCCGTGCGTGAGCCTAGCCCTGTTGTCGCATTTCAGCAAGTTCCCGCCGCTGCCTGTTGCATCACAACCAACATCTGTCGGCATTTCCGCCGACCTGGCGGCATCGAATGGGCGATAATGCACGCGAACCATCGCCGTAAGGCGTCACCAGCGGCCCGGCACGCAACGCCATGACCCCACTGAAGCTCGGCATCCCCAAGGGCAGCCTGGAACAGGCCACCATCCAGCTCTTCGCCCAGGCTGGTTGGCGGATCACGCCGCACGCGCGCAATTACTATCCCGACATCGACGACCCGGCCATCAGCTGTGCCCTGGTGCGCGCGCAGGAGATGGCGCGCTATGTCGAGCGGGGCACGCTGGATCTCGGGCTCACTGGCCTTGATTGGATCCTCGAGACCCAGGCCGATGTCGCGGACATCTGCACCCTCACCTACTCCAAGGCGTCCAACCGGCCGAGCCGCTGGGTACTGGTCGTGCCGGAGCGCTCGCCCATACAGCGCATCGAGGACCTCGCCGGCTGCAAGGTGGCCACGGAGCTGGTGGGGTTCACGCGCCGCTTCCTCGCCGAGCGCGGCATCGACGCCGAGGTGGAGTTCTCCTGGGGCGCCACCGAGGCCAAGGCCGTGGAGGGCCTGGTGGACGCCGTGGTGGAGATCACCGAGACCGGAAGCACCATTCGCGCCCACGGGCTGCGCATCGTCGCCGACCTGCTCGTCACTGACACCCGGCTCATCGCCAACCACGTCGCCCTGGCGGACCCAGCCCGGCGCGCGCGCATCGAGCAGATCGCGCTCATGCTGCAGGCGGCGCTGGCCGCGCGGCACAAGGTGGCGCTCAAATGCAATGTGCCGGCGGAAAAGCTTGATGACCTGGTCGCCCTGCTGCCGAGCCTGCATGCCCCAACGGTGAGCCACCTCTACGACAAGGCTTGGCTTGCTGTGGAGACTATCGTCGACGCCGCCGCCGTACGCGACCTGATCCCCCGGCTGTCGGCTGCCGGCGCCCAGGGCATCCTCGAGTACGAGCTGCGCAAGATGGTCTAGCGCATGGGCATCGCCGCCCAAGGTCGCCGACTGCTCGCCTCGCTGGGGGATGCCCTGCCGCGGCTCGGCCGCCCGCAGCGACGCGGGGACGACCCCGCCGAAGGCAGCGGCTTTCCGCGCCGGCCCTCACTGCTGGAGGTCTTCATGCTCCGGCCCTACGGGCGCAGCATGCTGACACCCGCGGCGCGTGTCTGGCTCGGCTCGGCGTGGATCGTGATCCTGCTCATGGCCAGCATCGAGGGCTTCGTCTGGGGGGCCGTGGGCGCCTCGCTGGTGCCCTCCGCCGCGCCCTGGCTACGGACACCGGTGGCGGTGTTCATGTTCCTGCTGCTGTTTGCCGTCGTCTGGATCGTCGATGCCTCGCTCATCATGTCGGAGCGCCCGGCGGCATCCGGGCGCCGCCGGCATGCCATGGACGCCGCCGGCGGCTTCGGCCCTGTGGCGCGCTGGTACTTCGGCATCCTGGTGCGTATCGCCATCGTTGCCATCTCGCTCTACGTGACGGCGCCCTTCATCGAGAAACTGATCCGCGCCGACGACATCGCCGCCTGGCACCAGGCCCAGGTGGAGCAGTATTACAAGCAGCGCGACGCGACCCTGCGCGAGCAGGTGCGCGCCCGCGCCGAGCAGCGCGACGCGGGTCTCCTCGGGCGCGTCCAAGCCCTCGAGCGCGACATCGCCCGCCTAGAGCAATCCCTGGCCGCCGAGCGCGAGCGCCGTGAGCGCATCGAGGCGGAGTTCACCCCGCAGATCGAGGTGCTCACCCGCGACCTCGCTGCTGCCCGTGAGCGCGTCGGCGACGAGGTACTGGGCCGCGACGGTCGCCCCGAGGGATATGGCCCCGAGGCGCGCAAATGGGACGCTCGCGCTACCCTGCTGGAAGAGCAGCTAGCCGGGATCCAGACACAGCGCGACGAGCGGCTCGCCGGCGTCGAGGCGGCCATCGCGGAGTTGGAAGCACGCCTCGCCGAGCGCAGCGACGCCCTGCAGCAGGTGCGCACCGAGCAGGCTCAGTTGCTTGAGGACATCACCACCGAGGTGGAGGCCGAGCAGCCGCCGGCGGCGCCGCCCAAGCTCACCTTCGCGGCCCGATCGAAAGGTCTCGCGACCTTGCGCAACAGCCCGGCGGAGGCCGGCGTGCCGCACTTCGAGACCGTTGAGGGCTTCGCCCAGGCGGCGCTCGGCATTTTGTTCTTCGCACTGCTGGCGCTGAAGCTCTTCGAGCCACCGGCGGTGCACGCCTACTACAGCGAGCAGGTCCAGCTGCACTACCGCAAGTATCTCGCCGGCGGCCTTGCCGACATCCCGGGCTTCGGCCATTTCGACGATCCGGTACGGCGCCTGTCGCCGACGGACTTCGCCCGTCTCTGGGAGCGCTGGGAGCGGGATCCTGAGGGCTACGCCGCGCGCTTTCAGGCAGTGCACGCCGCCGAGGCTCGCCTCAGGCGCCTGGTAGCGGACACCCAGTACGAAGCGGAGCTGCTGGCGCGGCGGCGGGACGACATCGATGCCCGTCTGCGCCTGGAGCGCCGCCGCCAGGAAGCGGAGCTCGCCGCTCGCGAGCAGGAGCTGGCCGCCCAGGGGCGCGAGACCGAGCGACGCCTGTCTGCCGAGACCGACGCAGAGCTGGAGCAGCTGGCGCACAAGCGCAAGGAGGCGCAGAAGGCCCACGAAACGGCGTTGGCCGAAATGGAACAGCGCTTCGAGGCCGAGCGTCAACGCCTGGACGACGAGCTTGCAGCCAAGCGTGCCGCCTGGGAGCAGGAACGTGCCGCCGCCGAGGCGGAGCTGGACCGCCGCCGCCGCGAATTCGAGCTGGTGGAGCGCCGCGAGCGCGATCAGGCCCGGCGCAAACAGGCGGCCCTGGACGACCACCGCCGGCTCAAGGAGCGCGAGCTCGACCAGCGCGCCGCCGATGCGCAAGCACAGCGCGACGCCGAGACCCGGGAGCTTCGCATCCGCGAGACGCGCACGCTGCTGGAGCAGGAGCGCGCGGCTGAGTCGCGCCTGCGCAGCGAGCTTGCCGCTCTCAAAGGCCGCCGCAGCGAGCGCGTCGATCGGGCCGCGGCACTGGAGACAGAGCTGACCCAGATCGGCTTACGGGAGCAGGAGCTGAAAGCCCGCGATGGCGCCCTGCGGGTGCTGTTGGACAGCCCGCGGCGGGACAGCGGTCTGCCCTTCTCCAGCGATCCCGACAGTCGCCGGCGGCGTCAGGCGGCACGGGAGCTGAAGCAGCTCGAGCGGGAGCATTCGGACCTGCGCCGACGCCGCAGCGCTTTGACGGCCGAGCGGGACGGCGCCCGCGCCGCGGCGCGGGAGCTTGCCGAAGCCGGCGTCAAGCTGGAGCAGGAGCTCTCCGCTATGGCGGCGCGGGTGGAGCAATATCGGGGGACGCTGGACATGTTGCTGCTGTCGCGCCACACCTGACCTTCAAGGCGGCAGCCCGACTTTCGCCCCCGAGCGAGGCGGCGACGGCGGCGACGACGCTCACATCAGCTTGACCACCATCTCCTGCTTGAGGCCGAGCACCTGACAGGCCAGATCCAGGGCCTGCTCAGAGAACATCTCCAGGTCGCCCCAATGATCGGCGGTGTCCACCACATCCGTCAGCGCCTCGGACACCACGCGCAGGTCGTAGTCGCCCGTCGCCGCCCGCTCGGGCGCCGCACGCTGGGCGCAGATGTAGAGCACGGGCTCGCCGCTGCCCATGGGCACCAGGGCGAGGATCCAGCGGTAGCCGTGCGGCTCGTCGCTCTCGATGTCGCCGAGCACCGTCGCACTGTAGTCGGCGATCTGATAGCGGCGCTTCGGTAGGGCGGTCTTGATGGCGGGGCGTTGCTCCATGGCGAGGGGTCTCCGGCGTTGTCTCGATCGATCCGCAAAGGCGCGCAGAGCCGAACAGCGGGGAGCTTAGTCGTTCTAAGTGACCCGCTGTG
>NZ_JAIFKJ010000569.1 GCF_019695415.1 Thiohalocapsa sp. | reverse complement strand
AAGACGCTCTGCCGCGGTCCCATCGCTGACCCGCCTACTGCTCCCTCTCATAGGCCGCTGCCAGCCGCTGGGGTGAGGCGCCGGCGAAGAAGCGCAGCATGGCCACCGCGTTGCGCAGTTGCTGGCGCAGCACGCCGCCGCGCTCGAAGCGCACCGCCGAGGTGGTGACCTCGGAGCCGAGCTTGCGGATACGCCGCAGGGTGCCGCTTTGGCGGCGTACGCGGCGCGCCAGCTCCACGTCCTCGAACAGCGGCCAGTCAGGAAAGCCACCGACGGCGTCGAACAGCGAGCGCCGAATCAGGTAGCCCTGGTCGCCGAAGGTGGTCCAGACGGAGTCGAAGCGTGAGCACCAGGCGTAGAGCGCGAGCAGCGGGTGGCGACGGTCAAACCTTAGTCGGAAGCACGCCATGCCGACGGTTGGGCTACCGAAGGCTTCCGCGATGACCTGCGCGGCGTCGGCCGGCAGGCGGGTATCGTCGTGCAGGAACAGCAACAGCCGCGCACGGCTCGCCCGGGCGCCCGCGTTGCACTGAGTGCCGCGGCCGCGGGGCGCCCGCAGCAGGCGGCAGCCGGCGGGCAGCGCGACGGCGCCTGCGGGCGCCGCGTCCTCCGGCTCCACGATGATGACCTCGCTCGGCTGCAGGCCCGCGACAAGCGCATGGGTACCGGCCGCCAGCTCGGCGTCCAGCTGGCGAGTGGGGATCACTATCGCGAGATCCATCGCGGGCTTCAGGGCTGGTTCCGGGGTTGGTTCGGGGGCGGCCGTCGCGGAAAAGGGTGCAGGCGGTGCTGGTGGGTCTCTCTCTGTCATGAGCGCTGACGGCGGGTGGCATTCCTGACAAATTGGCGCAAGCCGCGCAAGCCGCGCAAGCCGTCTCGGACGGTGTCATGCTCGGAGGCGATCATCCCAGCGGGCGATTTTGGGGCGATACCGCCCTTTTGCAGGCGGACGGGTAACTGGCACGCCAGGTGCTTCAGACCAAGCCATGAACAGCCTCCAGCAGCAGACCCAGGCGCTGCGCCCGCGCGCCGACGCCCTCTGCACCGCCCTGCGTCGAGAAGCGGCGCGTCTGTTCGGTGCCGACACCGCCGCCGGCTGTGCGCCGGACACCGCGGTCTACCGGCTGGAACGGGACCCGGCCGCCGGCGCGGACAGCCTGGTCGCTGAATGGCAGGACGCCCGCGGCTATCGGATCGGCATGCTCGTGTTCCACCCCGACGGCAGCTGCTTCGGCGAGTACGACATCGCGCGCATGCATCCTCGGGACACGCGATGGTTCGTGGAGGCTGTCGAGGCTTGGGCCGGTGCCCCTGACTGTGGCGATGCGGCCAGCGTACGTGCCGACCTTCGCCTGCTCGCGGCGCCCTGAAGGCACGTTGAAGACGCCCTGAATGGCGAGGCAAGCCGCACGCAACCGCCGGCCACCGCCGGGAGCCCATTCATGACCGAGCGCTTGCATCTGATCCTCTATCACAAGCAGCGCAGCAGCGCGCGCCTGCGCTTTCTGCGCCATGCTCACGGCGGCGTCTGTACGCCCGGGCCGTTGCCGGCGGATGCGGTGGTGCAGAGACATCCCTGCGATGCAGAGACCAGCGCCGACGGCGGCCGGCTGCAGCTGCACCCGGGCATGCTGCTGCGGGCGACGGAGGCCAACCTCGGCCTGCCCCGCGGGTGCCTGGAGCCAGATGCCGGCTTCCGCGGCCACGTGTGCAGCGCCGACGGCTGCGCGGCCGTGCGGCTCGCGAGCTTCACCAACCTCGATCCGCCCATGGCCGCCGCTGCATCTGTGGGTGCCACGTTCCTCGACCTGACCGCAGCAAGGGGACTGCCGGCGGCGGAGCTGGCACTGTTGCGGCTCGCCTACGAGCACGTGTTGGGCTGAGCGCCTGCAGGACGCTCGCGTCTCTCGCGCAGGCCCCGGACGGCCCGGAGGCCCGCCGCACGCATTGCTTGATACGCGGCGGCTCAGGCCCGGCGCAGCTCAGGCCCGGGCAGCAGCCACCGCGGTCCCGGCGGAGCGGATGGTTGGCGCCGGCGCCGGCGGTCCGTAGTAATCCGGCAGCGACTCGTCTGGTGCCGCGGACGGGGCATCCGGCGTCGGCATCGCCTCGGCGTCCGGCCGCGCCCGTTGCTCCGGCTGGTCGGGGCCCGGTTGGCGCGTAGGCCTAGTGCCGGAGCCCGCATTGGTGTCGCTGCCGCGAGCAGCACCGGCCTGGGGCGCGCGGGCGGACGGTTCCTCGGATGTGCCGGCTTCCTCGGATGTGCCGGCGTCCGCAGTATCGGCACCGGAATTGGCGGCCGCCGGTTCCGGGTCGGGCGCGGAGGCGGGCGTCTGCGTCCCGCTGCGAGGCTCGCCGGCACCGCCCGCGGGACGGTCTGCCGTGCCTGCAGCTTGCCCGCCGCCGGCACCTTGAGCCGGCGCCACAGCATCGGGGGCGCTGCTCGGCACCTCAACGCCAGCTTCCTCCAGCGCCTCGATCTCCGCATCCAATGCGTCCAACGCAGTGCCTTCGGCGGCCGCGGCCGCTCCCGCCCGGCGGGCCCGCCCGTCCCCCCGCCGGCGATCGGTGCGGCCGGCCTAGTTGCCACCACCGGGGCGGCCTCCTACGCCGGACGCAGCCGGTGCCGGACCCACGTGCGCGAACACCGCGGCGGCCATGTCCGGAGGCATGCGGATGCAGCCGTGCGAGGCGGGCTGCCCCGGATTGGGGATAGGACCGGCGTGCATACCGATGCCGTCGTAGGTGAGGCGCATGAAATGCGGCATGCTCGCGCCGACGAAGCGGGCGCCGCGCGGCACCGGATCCCTGCCGTGGGCGCTGGCACGAATGACACGGCCGTTGCTGCCGACGATCTTCCCATACAGGTTGGAGCGCTTATCGCGCACCTTCTCGAGGATGGAGAACTGACCGCGCGGGGTTGGGTGACTCGACACGCCCGATGCGATGGTGGTCCAGCCCACCCGCTCGGCGCCTGCGAAGAAGGTTGCCGTCTGCGCATTGGTATCGATGACGATGCGTGTAATATCCCGCCCGTCGCCGGACCATTCGAACAGCTGCCCCGGCGCCGCTTCCGGCGTCGGCTCGGATTCCGGGGGTGGCTCAGACGTCTCGGCGACACTGCCCTCGCCGGATTCCGGCGTCTCAGCTTCTGGCGGTTCCGACGTCTCCTCCTGGGACGTCTGCATTGTCGGTGGCAGGTCAGGGAAGCTCATCTGGGCGCAGCCCGCGGCCGTCAGCAGCCAGGCAGCAAGCAGCAGGAGGGGGCCCACGCGGCGACGCGGGTCCGGGGCGGTGTGCGGATGGGTCATGGATTCGTCCGGCATGGGCATTGGGAGCGCCGGCGGCGCAGAGCCAAGACGTTAACCGATTGACGCAGCTGGAGCAAAGGCGCGGACGCTGGGCCGGCGGTATAGGGCGGTACTCGGCGCCCCGGTTGCTTGGGACAGATCCCGGGAGATGTCCTCCCGACCGGCGTTGACGCCCGAAGCGACTGGACGTGCGCGCGACCCTGCTCGCTGGTGTGCTCCCTGGAGCTGCCACGTGACGCGCAGCCGCAAAGGGCAATCGCGGGGTGCTTCCGAAGACAAAATGCCTGCAGCGTGCCGACCTCGAGGTGCCGTCGCCGGCCGACGATACGGTATCCTCTACCGCATCAATGCGGCCATTGCCCATCGCCCGATCGCCCGCTTTCGTCAACGGTCGACCTGTGCGGCGCGGGCGCGCTTTTGGCCTCTATCCAGACAAGGCCCTTCAAGCAGATGCAAACCGAATACGACGCCGCCGCCATCGAGGCCGCGGCACAGCAATATTGGGACGCCCACCAGAGCTTCCGCGCCGTGGAGGACCCCTCGCGCGAGAAGTTCTATTGTCTTTCCATGTTTCCCTACCCGTCTGGGCGGCTGCACATGGGCCATGTGCGCAACTACACCATCGGCGATGTCATTGCCCGCCATCAGCGTATGCTCGGCAAGAACGTGCTCCAGCCCATGGGCTGGGACGCCTTCGGCCTGCCCGCCGAAAACGCCGCCATCAAGCACGGCATCCCGCCTTCGCGGTGGACGCGCTCCAACATCGAGGCCATGAAGGAGCAGCTGAAGCGGCTCGGCTTCGGCTATGACTGGTCGCGGGAGCTCGCCACCTGCGACCCCGACTACTACCGCTGGGAGCAGTGGCTGTTCACCCGGCTCATGGAAAAGGGGCTCGCCTACCGCGCCAAGGCCACCGTCAACTGGGACCCTGTCGACCAGACCGTGCTTGCCAACGAGCAGGTGATCGATGGCAAGGGCTGGCGCTCCGGTGCGCCGGTGGAAAAGCGCGAGATCGAGCAGTGGTCCGTGCGTATCACCGACTATGCGCAGGAGCTGCTGGACGCCATCGACACCCTGGACGGCTGGCCCGAGCAGGTGCGCACCATGCAGCGCAACTGGATCGGCCGCTCCGAGGGCGTTTACATGGAGTTCGGCATTGCGGACAGCGAGGAAACCCTCGGCATCTACACCACCCGCCCGGACACGGTGATGGGCGTTACCTATGTCGCTGTTGCCGCCGAGCATCCGCTGGCCCGCGCCCGCGCTGAGCGGGACCCGGACCTCGCCGCCTTTATCGATGAATGCCGCCGGGGCGGCACGACGGAGGCGGAGCTCGAGACCATGGAGAAGCGAGGCCATCGCCTCGGCCTCGACGCCCTTCATCCCATCACCGGCGAGCCGGTGCCGATTTTCGCCGCCAATTTCGTGCTCATGGGCTATGGCACCGGCGCCGTCATGGCCGTGCCCGCCCACGATCAGCGCGACTGGGAGTTCGCCGAACGTTATGGCATTCCAAAGAAACAGGTGATCGTCAGCGCCGACGGCAGTCCCTGCAGCATCGAAGACGGCGCTTATGTCGAGAAGGGCGTGCTTGCCGACTCAGGTCCCTTCGACGGCCTCACGTCGGAGCAGGCCTTCGACGCCATCGCCGACTGGCTCGCCGAGCGTGGCAAGGGCGAAAAACGGGTGAATTTCCGGCTAAGGGACTGGGGCGTATCACGCCAGCGCTACTGGGGCTGTCCGATCCCGGTGGTCCACACGCCGGACGGCGGCGTTCGCCCAGAGACCGAGCTGCCAGTGCGACTCCCGGAGGACGTCGTCGTCGACGGCTCCGGCTCCCCGCTCAAAAAGATGGAATCCTTCGCGAAGCTCGCCAAAGGCGAGACTCGAGAAACGGACACCTTCGATACCTTCTTCGAGTCCAGCTGGTACTACGCGCGCTACTGCTCTGCCGACTGCGACACGGCCATGCTGGACGAGCGGGCAAACTATTGGCTGCCGGTGGACCAATACGTCGGCGGCGTCGAGCACGCGGTGCTGCACCTGCTCTATGCGCGCTTCTTCCACAAGCTCATGCGCGATGAGGGGCTGGTGGATTGTGATGAGCCCTTTTCGCGGCTTTTGACCCAGGGCATGGTCGTAGCTGAGACCTGGTATCGCGAGGGCGCCGATGGCCGGCGCACCTGGTACAACCCGGTCGACGTGGAGGTCACCCGCGATGACAAGGGCAAGCTCGTCGGCGGCGTGCTGAAGGCGGACGGTGAGCCGGTCACCTTCGGCGGTGTCGAGAAGATGTCCAAGTCCAAGAATAACGGCGTGGACCCGGAAACGCTGATCGAGCGCTACGGCGCCGACACCGTGCGGCTCTACACCATGTTTACGGCGCCGCCGGATCAGTCGCTGGAGTGGTCCGACGAGGGTGTGGAGGGCGCGGCGCGTTTCCTGCGCCGGCTTTGGTCGCTGGCGGCGGGTACAGCCGATGCAGTGCGAGCGGCAGCGGGTCCCGATGGCGCCGATGCAGCCACGGCCGATGCCCGCCGGGACATCCACACGGCGCTGAAGAAGGCGCTGTTCGACTACGAGCGCCGGCAGTACAACACCGTGGTCTCGGCCTGCATGACCATGGTCAATGTCCTCTACAAGCTGGAGGCGCACCAGCCGGTACAGGCGGCGGTGCTGCGTGAGGGGCTGGGCGTCGTGCTCCGCTTGCTCGCGCCCATCGCGCCGCATGTGACGCATCATCTGTGGCGGGAGCTCGGCTTCGGCGATGACGTGCTGACCGCCGGTTGGCCCGTCGTGGATGAGGACGCGCTGGCGCAGGACAGCATCCAGTATGTCGTCCAGGTGAACGGCAAGGTACGCGGCAAGGTGCAGGTGGCGGCGGACGCCCCGCGCGAGGCCATCGAGGCTGCGGCGCTGGCCGATGACAACGTCAAGCGCTTCACCGAAGGTGTTACGGTCCGCAAGGTGATTGTCGTGCCCAATAAGCTCGTCAACGTCGTCGCCAAATGACCCCGTCGGCTGACAAGACCCAAATGCGGGGACGGTATATCGAATTGCTGCATGCTGTTGTCTGCGAGCGTCGCGCCCGCGGGGTACTGCGGTCGATGCCGGTGCTGGCTTTGCTGGCCATGTTGGTGGCCGGTCTCCATGGCTGCGGCTTCCAACTGCGCGGCGCCGTGGACATTCCGCCCGGCCTGAGCCCCGTGTATGTGCGTGGCGGTGGGCTCGTGGGACGCAGCGTCGAGGCGCGTCTCGCCGCGAGCGGCGTGCCGAGCACCCGCAGTGCCGCCGATGCGGGCCTCGTCATCGACATTCTGTCCGAGAATCGGAATGCCCGTGTGGTCGCAGTGGATCAGAATGGCAAGGCGCTCGGCTACATGCTCACCTCCCGGGTGCGCTTCAGCGTCGTCGACAGCAGCGGCGCCGCCATCATCGAGCCGCAGGAGCTCACGCTGGACCGCACCTTCGATGACAACCCCGACGTCGCCGTGCTCGGCAAGGAGCTGGAGACCGATATCATTTACGGCGACATGGCGGACGACGCCGCCGACCAGGTCATCCTGCGGCTGCGCGCGGCGCTTCGTCAGCGCACGGGCACCGGCGCCTAAACAGCGGGCGCCTCGTTGCGGCAGCACGAGACCTGACATGCGACTCGAGCCCGACAAGCTTGAGGACGCACTGCAGCGCCCGCCGGCGCGTGCCTACCTCCTGTTTGGCGACGAGCCGCTGCAGCTCGCAGAGGCGGCTGACGCCGTGCGTGCTGCCGCCCGCGCCCACGGCTTCAGTGAGCGCACCTGCCTGGATGCCGATGCTCAATCGGACTGGTCCGCGCTGGAACACGCGGCGGCCTCCTTGTCGCTCTTTGCCGAGCGCCGCCTGGTGGAGGTTCGCCTTGCGGGGGAAGGCGTCGGTGCCGACGGTGCCAAGGCGATTCGTCGCTACTGCGATTTGGCCGCCGACGACGTGCTCCTCTTGATCATCGCGCCTCGGCTCGACTGGAAGACATTGTCGTCCAAATGGGCCCAGGCGCTCGATGCCGCGGGCGTTATCGTGCAGGTGCGCCAGCCCCAGGGGCGGCGCCTCCAGCAATGGCTGCTCGCGAGGCTCAGGCGTGCCGGCTTCCAGCCGACGGACGAGGCCCTGGCACTGCTCGCCGAGCGTGTGGAGGGCAACCTGCTTGCCGCCGCCCAGGAGATCGAGAAGCTTGGCCTGTTGCGGGAGCCGGGCACGCTGGACGCGGAAGCCCTGTTGGCCGGCGTCTACGACAGCGCCCGCTACGACCTTTTCGACTTGACCAACGCTGCCGTTGCCGGTGACCGTGCCCGCGTGGATCGCGTGCTGCGAGCCCTGCATGCGGAAGGGACGGCGGCGCCGCTGGTGCTCTGGGTGCTGGCGCGCGAGCTGCGCAAGCTCGCCGCGATCGCGTTTGCGCAGGCCAACCGCGGTGACATCGCCGCAGCATTGCGGGAGCACAAGGTCCCGGAATCCCGCCGCAGCGCCACCTTGACCGCCGTGCGCCGGCTGCCGCGCGAGAAGACCCCCCCGTCGCCCCCCCAGCA
>NZ_JAIFKJ010000148.1 GCF_019695415.1 Thiohalocapsa sp. | reverse complement strand
GAGATCAATTGACAAACAGGTGATTCTGGTGAAGTTAAGTATACTGTCACCGTTTATTGCCGTAATCGGTGGCTGGGCAGCCGCCCGGCAATTGGCAGGGTCATGACCGAGCCCCAAGCGGTGCTGCTAAACGCAAAAAAAGGGGCGCCGAAGCGCCCCCCTCTCTTCCCTTATTCGGTTTTCCGCGCCAGCGGAAAACCGGATCAGTTGACCTTCGGGTCGAGCTCGCCCTTGGCGTAGCGGTCGGTCATGTCCTCCAGCGACAGGACCTTGATCTTGCTCGCGTTGCCGGCGGTGCCGAAGGCCTCGTAGCGCGCCTTGCAGATCTCCTTCATGGCCTTGGTGGAGGCCGCGAGGTACTTGCGCGGATCGAAGTTTTTGGGGTTCTCCGCCAAGTGGCGGCGGATGGCGCCCGTGGAAGCCATGCGCAGGTCGGTATCGATGTTGACCTTACGCACACCGTTCTTGATGCCCTCGGCGATCTCCTCCACCGGCACGCCGTAGGTCTCGCCCATGTCGCCGCCGAACTCGTCGATGATCTTGAGCCAGTCCTGCGGCACGCTGGAGGAGCCGTGCATCACCAGGTGGGTATCCGGGATGCGGGCGTGGATCTCGCGGATGCGCTGGATGGCCAGGATGTCGCCCGTCGGCGGCCGGGTGAACTTGTAGGCGCCGTGGCTGGTGCCGATAGCAATCGCCAGCGCGTCCACGTGGGTGTCCTTGACGAACTTGGCGGCCTCCTCCGGGTCGGTCAGCAGCTGGCTGTGGTCGAGCTGGCCCTCGGCGCCGGAGCCGTCCTCTTCGCCGGCCATGCCGGTCTCGAGCGAGCCCAGGCAGCCCAGCTCGCCCTCGACGGAGACACCGCAGGCGTGCGCCATGTCCACGACCTGGCGGGTGACGCGGGCGTTGTAGTCGTAGTCCATCGGCGTCTTCATGTCCTCGCCGAGCGACCCGTCCATCATCACGGAGCTGAAGCCGAGCTGGATGGAGCGCTGGCAGACGGCCGGGGAGGCGCCGTGGTCCTGGTGCATGACCACCGGGATGTGCGGCCACTCCTCGATGGCGGCGAGGATCAGGTGGCGCAGGAAGGGGGCACCGGCGTACTTGCGGGCACCGGCCGAGGCCTGGCAGATGACCGGGGAGTCGGTCTCGTCGGCGGCCTCCATGATGGCGCGCATCTGCTCCAGGTTGTTGACGTTGAACGCAGGCACGCCGTACTGATGCTCGGCGGCGTGGTCCAGCAGCTGGCGGAGTGAAATCAAGGCCATTGGGGCTCTCCTGTGTCGATGAGTGAGTGTTGCGGGTGGATGTGGGGCGGTGCTCGCCTCAGTCGCCGGCCAGCAGCTTGTGCTCGCCGACGCGCATGATCTTCATGATGTTGGTCTGTCCCTCGACGCCGCCGCGGTCGCCCTTGGTGATGATCACCAAATCGCCGTCGACGACGGTGCCCTGTCGCAGCAGCTCTTCGATGACCTCGCGGTTGACCTCATGGATGTTCTTGCTCGCGACATCGAAGTTTATCGGGTAGACGCCACGGTAAAGCGTGACTTTTCTGCGGGTATGCACGACCCGGGTCAGAGCATAAATGGGGATGCCGGTGTTGAGCCGGGACATCCACTTGACCGTACTGCCGGACTCGGTCAGCGCGGCCACGGCCTTCACACCCAAGTGGTTGGCCGCATACATGGCGGACATGGCGATGGCCTCGTCCACGCGCTTGAAGCGGGTGTCCAGCCGGTGGCGGGACTTGCGGCGGTAGTTCTCGGACTCCGCACAGATGCGGTCCATGGCCGCGACCACCTTGGCCGGATATTTGCCGACGGAGCTCTCGGCGGAGAGCATCACGGCATCGGTGCCGTCCAACACTGCGTTGGCGACGTCGAAGACTTCGGCCCGCGTCGGGATCGGGTTGTCGATCATGGACTGCATCATCTGCGTGGCGGTGATGACAACGCAGTCCAGGTCCCGCGCCTCGCTGATGAGCCGCTTCTGCACCGCCGGCAGCTCGGCATCGCCGATCTCGACGCCGAGATCGCCGCGCGCCACCATAATCACGTCCGATGCCTCGATGATCTCCGTGGCGTGCTCCAGGGCCTCGGCGCGCTCGATCTTGGCAACGACGCCGCCCTTGCCGCCGGCCTTGGTGAAGAGCTGCCGCGCCAGGCGGACATCCTCGGGGCTGCGCACGAAGGAGACGGCCAGGTAGTCTGCCTCCACCGACGCGGCGAACTCGATGTCCGCCTTGTCCTTGTCCGTCAGCGCCGGCGCCGACAGTCCGCCGCCGCGCTTGTTGATGCCCTTGTTGTTGGAAAGCTTGCCGCCAAGGAGCACGGTGCACTGAATACTGCGCCCGTAGACCTCGGTGACCTCCAGCTCGATGGCGCCATCGTCAAGCACGAGCTGGTCCCCCGGCATCACGTCATCCGCGAGCTTGGCGTAGGTGCAACCAACGCGGGTCTGATCGCCGGAGTCCAGCGGGCAGTCGAGATCGATGCTGAAGCTGTCGCCCTGAGTCAGCTCAATGCGGTCGTTCTGGAAGCGCCCAATGCGGATCTTGGGCCCCTGCAGGTCGACGAGCACGCCCAGCGGATGCTTCATGGCCTTCGCCACGGTGCGCACCCGCTCCACCCGCTTGCGCTGGCGCTCGTGGGTGTCGTGGCTCATGTTGAGCCGAGCGACATTGAGGCCGGCGGCCACCATATCCTCCAGCACGCCGGGTGGGTCGGTGGCAGGGCCGAGGGTGGC
>NZ_JAIFKJ010000082.1 GCF_019695415.1 Thiohalocapsa sp. | reverse complement strand
AGCCTTCCCGCCTCGATACTTGTCCCTCGCCACTCGTCACTCCCCCCGATATTCCGCCGACCGCGCATGCGCCGTCAGCCCCTCGCCCCGCGCAAGCACCGAGGCGGTCTTGGCGAGCGCAGCGGAACCAGCGCTCGACGCCATGATAAGGCTGGAGCGCTTCTGGAAGTCGTAGACGCCGAGCGGTGAGCTGAAGCGTGCGGTGCCCGAGGTGGGCAGCACGTGGTTGGGTCCGGCGCAGTAATCGCCAAGGGCCTCTGCGGTGTGGCGGCCCATGAAGATGGCGCCGGCGTTGTGGATTTTCGCGGCCAGGGCCTCCGGATCTTCGACCGACAACTCCAGGTGCTCCGGCGCGATGCGGTTGGCCACGGCCGCGGCGTCGTGCATGTCCCGCGACAGGATCAAGGCGCCGCGGTCCTTCAGCGCGTTGGCGATGATATCCCGGCGCTCCAGCGAAGGCAGCAGCTTGTCAATGCTTGCAGCGACCCGGTCCAGGTAATCCGCGTCCCAAGATACCAAGATGGCCTGGGCATCCTCGTCGTGCTCGGCCTGGCTGAAGAGATCCATGGCGATCCAGTCCGGGTCCGTGCCGCCGTCGCACAGGATCAGGATCTCCGACGGCCCTGCCACCATGTCGATGCCCACCTGACCGAAGACCGCGCGCTTGGCCGTAGCGACATAGATATTGCCGGGACCGACGATCTTATCGCACGCGGGCACGCTCTCCGTCCCGTAGGCCAGCGCGGCGACGGCCTGCGCCCCACCGATCGCGAAGGCCTTATCCACGCCGGCGATGTGGGCGGCGGCCAGGACCAGCTCGTTCAGCTTGCCCTCCGGCGTCGGCACGACCATCACCAGCTCCGGCACGCCGGCGACTTTGGCCGGGATAGCATTCATGAGAACCGACGACGGATAGGCCGCCTTGCCGCCGGGGACATAGAGCCCGACGCGGTCCAGCGGTGTCACCTTCTGCCCGAGCAGGGTGCCGTCCGACTCGCGGTAGTCCCAGCTCTGCAGCTTCTGATGCTCGGCGTAGGCGCGGATGCGCTGGGCGGCGGCGGCCAAGGCATCACGCTGCTCCACCGGGATCAGCTCCGCAGCCTGCGCGAGGCGGGCGGCCGGGATGGTCAGCGCCGCCGCATTGCCGGGCTGCCAGCGATCGAAGCGGGCGGTGTACTCAAGGAGTGCCGAGTCGCCGCGGCTGCGGATGGCGTCGATGATGTCATCGACGGTGCGCTGCACTGCAGGGTTGGATACGGAATCCCAGGCGAGCAGCGCGTCCAGGCGCGCGGCGAAGTCGGCGTCGGTGGTTCTGAGTCGGGCGATGTCGGGCATGGTGATGCTCCCGTGCGCTGGGCGATGGCAGAGTGATTGCTAGCCTAATCAACCTGCTTTTCGGCGACGGCACCGCGCAACGCCTCCAACAGCGCTGTGACGCTGGCGTGCTTCATCTTCCAGGACGCCTTGTTCACCACCAGCCGCGAGCTGATGTCGCAGATATGCTCCAGCGGCACCAGGCCATTGGCCTTGAGCGTATTGCCGCTTTCCACCAGGTCCACGATCAGGTCGGCAAGGCCCACCAGGGGCGCCAGCTCCATGGAGCCGTAGAGCTTGATGATCTCCACCTGCTGCCCCTTGGCGGCGAAGTGACGCTCAGCGCAGTGCACGTACTTAGTGGCGATGCGCTGGCGGCGGCGGTCAGTGCGGCCGTCGAGGCGCGCATCGGGCTTACCCGCGACCATCATCCGGCAGCGGGCAATGCCCAAGTCCAGCGGTTCGTACAGCCCGTCGCCGCCGTGCTCCAGCAGCACGTCCTTGCCAGCGATGCCGAGATCGGCAGCGCCATACTCCACGTAGGTGGGGACGTCACTAGCGCGGATGATAACAAGCTTCACCTGCGGGTCATTGGTGTCGAGGATCAGCTTACGGCTCTGCTCGGGGTCTTCCGTCGCGCGGATGCCGCCCGCCGCGAGCAAGGGCATGGCCTGCTCGAAGATGCGGCCTTTCGACAGCGCGATGGTCAAGGTGTCGGACATTGGGAAGTGTCGAGTGTCGAGGGGCGAGGGGCGAGGGGCGGTGCGGGTCTTCCTAGAACCTCGCCCCTCGAAACTCGATCCGCTGGTTAAGTATGTACCCGCCGGATGACGCCGCCGAGAGCGGACAGCTTCTCTTCGATGTGATCATAGCCACGGTCAATGTGGTAGATGCGGTCCACGAGTGTGTCGCCATCCGCCACGAGCCCCGACAGTACCAAGCTCGCGGAGGCACGCAAGTCGGTGGCCATAACCGGCGCAGCCGTGAGTCGGTCGACACCGCGGCAGATGGCGGTGTTGCCCTCGATGCGGATGTCGGCGCCCATGCGCTGCATCTCCAGCACATGCATGAAGCGGTTTTCGAAGACCGTCTCGGTGATGATGCCGGTACCCTCGGCGACGCTGTTCAGCGCACAGAACTGCGCCTGCATGTCTGTCGGGAAGGCCGGGTGCGGGGCGGTATGGACGTCTACTGCACGCGGGCGGCGGCCGGTCATGTCCAGCTCGATCCAATCTGCGCCGGTGGTGATTGTGGCGCCGCACTCGCGCAGCTTACCGAGCACCGCTTCCAGCAGATCAGCGCGGGTGGCGCGCACCCGAACCCGCCCGCTAGTCATGACTGCGGCAACCAGGAAAGTGCCGGTCTCGATGCGATCTGGCAGGACGCTGTATGCGCAGCCAGTGAGGTGCTCGACGCCGTCGATGACGATGGTGTCGGTGCCGGCCCCTTGGATACGCGCACCCATCGCGACCAGAAAGTTCGCGAGGTCGACCACCTCGGGCTCGCGGGCGGCATTTTCGAGGATAGTTCGACCATCGGCCAGCACCGCCGCCATCATCAGATTCTCGGTGCCGGTGACGGTGACGATGTCCATGAAGTAGCGCGCGCCCCGGAGCCGCTCGGCCTTGGCCTGCACGTAGCCGTTCTCGACGATGATGTCCGCGCCCATCGCCCGCATGCCTTCGATATGGAGATTCACCGGGCGCGCACCGATCGCGCAGCCGCCGGGCAGGGAGACCTGTGCCTCACCGAAGCGGGCGAGCAGCGGTCCCAGCACCAGAATGGATGCCCGCATGGTCTTCACGAGGTCATAAGGCGCTTCGAAGCGGGTCACCCCGGTGGCGTCAACATGGACGCGCATACGCTCGTCGACGGTGAGGTGCGCACCCATGCGCCCTAGCAGTTCCATGGTGGTCGTGATGTCGCGCAGGTGCGGCACATTGCCGAGCACGCACTCGCCCTCCGCTGCGAGTAGGGTAGCGGCCATGATGGGCAACGCTGCGTTCTTGGCGCCGGAGGCTCGGACCTCGCCTTCGAGGCGGTTGCCGCCGGTAATCAGGAGCTTGTCCATGGATCAATTGGCAGGGTGAGTTGAGATCGGGCTGTCGGGTGGGAATGAAAAAAGGGGGCTACCGATAGGACAGGCGCGATAGGGTGCTGAGCGGCACGGGCTGTGCATAGGGCCGCCCGCCGCGGGCCGGTGTGCATCGCACTCAAGACCCGTCGGCCGCCCTAGATGCGGTTGCGGTCGGCTGGGCAGAGTCGCCTAGGCCGAGCAGCGCCTGAACGTTGGCGAGCATTGCGAGCCGCCGCATAGCGGCGGGAGTGTTGTGCAGCACCAGCGTCAGCCCCTGTTCGCGCAACTGCGCCTGCCACTCGAGCAGCAAGGCGACACCCGCACTGCTCGGCCGGTGAATACCGGCGAGGTCCAGATGGACACGCGCACCAGTGCCGGCCGTCGGCGGTGTGGCGGCGAGCGTCGCGACAACGGCGAGTGTGAGGTCGCCGTCCAGCCGCCAGCGGTCGGCGCCCGCGTGCGTCAGCTGTGCTGCGGCGGCTGGCTGAGCTTGGGTCATGCTAGGCGCCGGCGGCCTTGGCTTCCAGCTCCCGGATGAGCCCATCGATGCCTGAGCGGACGATGGTGGCGCGGAACTGGCCGCGATAGCTGGAGATCATGCTGACGTTGTCGATGACCAGGTCGTAGACCTTCCAGCTGCCGCTCTCTTTGTGCATGCGGTAGTCGATGGGGATCGGCGGCCCGCCGGCACCTGTGACCTCCGTCGGCACCACCACGGTGCCGTCTCGTGTGCCGGGCCGCGACGGTTTGTAGATCACCTGCTCGCCCGAGTACTTTGCGAGCGACTTGGCATAGGTGCTGATCAGGAGCTCGCGAAACGCCGAGACCAATTGGCTGCGCTGGCCGGCGCTGGCCTTGCCCCAGTCGCGGCCCACCGCCGAGCGGGTAATGAGCTCAAAGTCGAAATGCGGGGCGAGCTTGTTGCCCACGAGGTTGTAGATGGCTGAGGGGTTGCCGTCGAGCTCGGAGCGGCGGCTCTGCAGGGTGCGCAGTGTGTCTTCTGCCGTGCGCCGCACCAGCGCCTCCGCGTCAGCATCGGCGGCGGCCGCCGGCGGCAACGCCAGCAGCAGCACCGCGCAAATTGCCGTTAGTGCTGGCGCGATGCCGCGTGCTCTTGCCGTGCCGATGCTCATTCCGAATCCTCCTGTGCCTGGTTGAACAGAAATTGCCCGATCATGCGCTCGAGCACGAGTGCCGACTGGGTGTGCTCGATTTGGTCGCCGTCGCCGAGATAGTCCGGGCTGCCGCCAGGATCCAACGACACGTATTGCTCCCCGAGGAGCCCCGCCGTGTAGATGTTGGCGAAGGTGTCAGTTGGCAGCTGGTCGTAGGCCGCGTCGATGCGCAGGGTCACCACCGCCTGATAGGCGGCCTCGTCGAAGGCAATGGATTCCACGCGCCCGAGCCGCACGCCGGCCATGCTCACCGGTGCGCGCACCTTCAAACTGCCGATGTTATCGAAACGGGCAATGAGCGCGTAGCCATCGCCGTCACCTGCGGCGCTCAGGTTGCTGACCCGCATGGCGAGGAAGAAGAGCGCAAGGAAGCCCGCCGCCATGAAGGCGCCCACCAGAATCTCTGTCGTGCGCGTCGTACCCATGTGTCATTCCCCGAACATCAGAGCGGTGAGGATGAAATCGAGACCCAACACCGCGAGTGCCGCGTGCACCACCGAGCGGGTGGTGGCCTGGCTGACGCCGGCGGCGGTCGGGGTGGCGTCATAGCCCTGAAACAGGGCGATCCAGCTCACCACGACGCCGAATACCAGGCTCTTGATCACGCCGTTGATGACGTCTTCGCGAAAATCCAGCTTGCTCTGCATCTGGCTCCAGAAGGCGCCGTCGTCGACGCCGAGGAGTCCGACGCCGACGAACCAGCCGCCCAACACCCCCAGCATGCTGAACATGGCGGCCAACAGGGGCATGGCAATGCAGCCGCCGAAGAAGCGCGGCGTGAGGACGCGACGTACCGGATCGACGGCCATCATCTCTAGCGCAGACAGTTGTTCGGTGGCCTTCATCAGGCCGATCTCGGCGGTGAGGGCGGAGCCGGCGCGCCCCGCCACCAGCAACGCGGTAACCACGGGCCCGAGCTCGCGCACCAGTGACGCCGCCACCATGACACCGAGGCTTTCCTCGGCGCCGAACTGGTTCAGCACGTAGTAGCCCTGCAGGCCCAACACCATGCCGACAAAGAGTCCGGAGACGGCAATGATCAACACCGAGAGCACGCCGATGTTAAAGATCTGCGCGATCAGCAGCCGCGGCCGCGGCAGCAGCGCCGGCAGCCCGACGATGATGGCCGCAAGCAGCGTGTGCGCGCGGCCGACGCCCGCGAGCGCGGTCAGGCCGGCGCGTCCCAGACGGGCCAGTGCATCGGTCACCACCACCCGCGATGTTCTCCGCTGGCAAGCATGTCCTGGGCGAGGGGCACGGACGACGGGTAGTGGAAGTGCACGGGTCCATCCGGCGCGCCATCAAGGAACTGACGCACGCGCGGATCTGCGTGAGCCGACACCTGCTCCGGCGTACCACTGCACATGACGCGACCTTCGGCGATCACATACGCGTGGTCAGCGATGCCAAGGGTCTCGGGCACGTCGTGGGAGACGATGATGCTGCTGATGCCGCCGGCGTCGTTCAGCTGGTGCACCAGCTGCACCAGCACGCCCATGGAGATGGGGTCCTGGCCGGTAAAGGGCTCGTCGTACATCACCATCATGGGGTCCAACGCCACCGCGCGGGCAAGGGCCACGCGCCTTGCCATGCCGCCGGACAGCTGGCTGGGCATAAGTGCGGCGGCACCGCGCAGCCCGACGGCCTCGAGCTTCATCAGCACCAGCCGGCGCAGGAGGGACTCCGGCAGCCGAGCGTGCTCCCGCAGCGGGAAGGCGACGTTCTCGAAGACGCTCAGGTCGCCGAGGAGCGCCCCGCTCTGGAACAGCATGCCCATGCGTTTGCGCAGCGCGCAGAGCTGCTGGCGATTCAGATGGTGTACCGCCTCGCCGTCCACCTCGATGCTGCCTGCGTTCGGCTTGAGCTGGCCGCTGATGAGCTTGAGCAGGGTCGTCTTGCCGGTGCCGGAGGGGCCCATGATGGCGGTGACGGCACCGCGTTGAATGTCCAAGTCGATGCCGTCGAAGATAACCTTGCCACCGTGCGCGAAATGCAAGCCGCGAATGCGCACAAGCGGCTCAGCTCCAGCACCATTGCCTGGTTGCTGGAGACGCTCGTCGCCTTGCGCATCGGCGCGCGCGAACTGGGCGGGGACGCCTTTCCCCATGGGCTTGATCCCTCAGGAGTGGTTGAAACAGCCCGGCATTCTCTTGAAGGTCAGCCGCAAGCGTCAAGCAAGGGTTGCGCGCGCATACGCAGGCGCTCAAATCTCCGCCAGGCCGAGCAGCTGCTGCATCTGTCGCCAGGCCGCGAGCTGCGCGGTGCGCGGTTGCGGCAGGATGACCAGCGTCGCCGGTGCTGCGGCGGCCTGCTCGCGCAGCCAACGAGCGCCGGCGCGCAGATCGGCCATGAGTGTCTGTGGGCAATTAACCGCGCGTCCCCACACGGCGGCCTCATCCGCAGTCGGCCGCAGCAGTAACCCCGGCGCGCCGGGAGCCGTCCAGCGCACCCAGCCGCCGAGTTGCCCGTGCAAGGCTGCGATCGCCTGCTGCAGAAGGTCTTTCGGGGCATTGGCGGGCGGGCACTCGAGAAAGAAGCGGAAGCTCTCCGGCACCGCATCCCGCCATTCGTGAAGCAGAAGGACGGCGTCGGCGCACCAGTCGGCAGCGCTGATGTAGGCACCTGGATGCTCGTTGGCGAAGTAGCCGAGCTGCCAGTCAGCGGGCAAGTCGTCTGGATAGTAGCTGGCGCTGTCGCTGAGCGCCCACCAGCCATCTGCGACAACGGTGACGGCAGCGTTGGTGGTGTTGCGGGCGTTTGCGGTTGGCAAGGCTGGGCAGGCTGGTCATGGTGTGGGCGGGTGACCCGGAATGCCTATGGTACGCTTGCCGGCCGACAGCAGGCGATCTTGCCCCGGGGCGGTGATTTCCTATGCAGGATATTTTTGAACGCGCGAAAGCTATTCGGGTCGTCATCTTCGACGTTGACGGCGTCCTCACCGACGGCAGTCTCTACCTCGGAGATGACGGCCAGGAATACAAGGCCTTCAACTCCCGGGACGGCCACGGGATGGCCATGCTGCGCGACAGCGGGGTGACCCTCGGCGTCATCACCGGGCGGCGCTCGGAGGTCGTGCGGATCCGGATGCAGAGTCTGGGGATCGAGCACGTCCACCAGGGCTGCCCCGACAAGCTGCCGACCTTCCTGGCGCTGGCAGGGGAGCTGGGTGTCCCGCATCAGGCGGTGGCCTACATGGGCGACGACCTGATGGATCTGCCCGTGATGCGTCGCGTCGGGCTTGCGGTGGCGGTGGCCGATGCCCACCCGGTGGTGCGTGAGCATGCCCATTGGTGCACCCCGAGCGGCGGCGGGCGCGGTGCCGCCCGGGATCTTTGCGAGTTGATCCTGCGAGCGCAAGGCAAGCTGGATGCGCTGGTCCAGACCTATCTCGGCACGACAGGTGCGTCAGCGTGAGCCTGTCCGGGCGGGAGGTGCTGATTGCACTGCTCCTCGCTGCCGCTGGACTCGCGGCCTGGTGGTATCGCGGCGCTCATCGACCGGACGTTGGCCCGGCGGTGCCCCAGCATGGTCGGCCCGATTATGTCGTGGAGCAGGTTGCCGTGGTCACCATGTCCGAGCACGGTGAGCCAATCCGGCGGCTCTGGTCCGGAGAGCTGCGTCACTTTCCCGGCGACACCGGCAGCGAGCTCGATGCGCCCGTGCTCCGGCTGCTGGAGCCGGCACAGCCGGACTGGGTGATCCGTGCCGAGCGCGCCTGGGTCTCTGCCGAAGGCGACGAGGTTCTGCTGGAGGGCCGAGTGCTTGCCGATCGCGCCGCGAATGCTGGTGCGCCGCCCACGCGCATCTTCACGAGTGAGCTTCTGGTGCTGGACGACGCCGGCTATGCGGAGACCGATCGCGCTGTCGAGCTGGAGCGAGGCGAGGACTGGCTGACGGCGGTGGACGGCATGCAGTTGTGGTTCAAAACCCCGATGCGCAGCCGTTTTTTCGGCCGTGTGCGCCAGCGCTTCGCGTTTGCCCAGGCCGCCGGTGCGGGTGCTGCCGACGGTGCGGAGGCACCATGAGCGCAGACCCTGAGTATCGTCGATGCAGCTGTGCTTCGCGCCCCGCAGCACTGCTTGCTTCGGTGTTGGCGGCGGTTGCTGTGCTGGCGGCACCGGGCGCCATCGCGCTGGACTCCGACCGCGAGCAGCCGATGTTCGTCGAGGCGGACGCGGCGGAGCTCGACGAAAAGCAGTCCATCAGTCTCTACCTGGGAAATGTCGAGGTACAGCAAGGCAGCATGCGCATTCGCGCCGACGAGGTCCTGGTGCATCATGCGCCCAACCGGCAGCCGCGCAAGATCATTGCCATCGGTAACCCGGTGCGTTATCAGCAGCTTCTCGACGGCGATCCCGAAGAAGTCCGCGCGCGGGCGCGGCGGATGGAGTATGCAGCGGACAGTGAGGAGATCACGCTCATCGATGACGCCGTGCTGATTCAGGGCGAAGACCGCTTTGCGAGCGACCGCATCGTCTACAACCGGACCACGGATCGCCTCACCGCGGGCACCAGCGCACGCGGTCGTGAGCGTGTCAAGATCCGCATCGAGCCGGGGTCCACCGAGCCCGACCCCGGGGGCACCAGCGCGGACCAATGACCACCCTGCTAGCCGAGGGCCTGGCCAAACGCTATCGCCGCCGCCGGGTGGTCAATGACGTCAGCCTTGGGGTGGACGCCGGCGGCGTCGTGGGTCTGCTTGGGCCGAACGGCGCCGGCAAGACCACGAGCTTCTACATGATCGTCGGCCTGGTACCGGCAGATGCCGGCCGAATCCTCCTCGACGGCGAAGACATCACGCTGCGGCCGATGCATGCCCGCGCCCGTCGCGGTTTGAGCTATCTGGCCCAAGAGCCGTCGGTTTTCCGCAAGCTCACCGCCAGAGATAACCTTTTGGCGGTGCTGGAGGCCCGCGGCGACCTCGACCGCAGCACCCGATATGCGCGTTGCGACCAGCTTCTTGACGAGCTCGGTATCGCGCATGTGGCAGGCTCGCTGGCCATGAGCCTTTCCGGCGGCGAGCGCCGGCGCCTGGAGATCGCCCGCGCACTCGCCGTGGAGCCAAAGATCATGCTCCTCGATGAGCCCTTCGCAGGGGTCGACCCCATCGCCGTCGGCGAGATCAAGGCCATCATCACCCACCTGCGCCGGCGCAACATCGGCGTGCTTATCACGGACCACAATGTCCGTGAGACCCTAGACATCTGCGACCGCGCTTACATCATCAGCGAGGGTAGCGTCATTGCCGAAGGCACACCTGACGATCTGTTGCAGAACGACCGCGTGCGCGCTGTCTATCTGGGCGAGGATTTTCGGCTCTGAGGTCCAATCGCAGCGTGATCCCCAGATGATCCGACGAGCGGTCGCTGCTTGACCGCAAGCGCTGACAGGCGTCACTGGCGGGTGGCGTCAGTGCTGGACGCATCTGCGGGGCTGCGCCAATATCGGGGGCTGGATTTGGGCTAGAATCAAATCAGCATACAATTCCCGTACCACCCCACCATCGGGTGCGATGAAACAGACCATCCAACTCCGCCTCGGCCAGCAGCTGACGATGACGCCGCAGCTGCAGCAGGCGATCAAGCTCCTGCAGCTGTCCACGCTCGATCTCCAGCGCGAGATCCAGGAAGCCCTGGAATCGAACCTGATGCTGGAGTCCGCAGACGAGGCGGAGGCCGAGGTCGACGCAGGGGACGAAGCCAACCGCCATGCCCAGGACGCCCAGGTGGACAGCGAGGTGCGCCCTGAGCAGGCCTCCATGCCCGAGGAACTGCCGGTCGACAGTTACTGGAGTGACACCTACGACAGTTATACCGCCGGCGGCACAGGCGCGGGCAGCGGGGCGTCCGAGGGTGCCGCGGAGCTCGACACCCTCGCGCAGCACTCGCGCCCGCAGACGCTGCATGACCACCTGGAGTGGCAGTTGAACCTGTCCCGACTCCAGCCCCGAGACCGGGTTATTGCCGAGGCGCTGCTGGACGCCATCGATGCCAACGGTTACCTGCGCTCCGACATCGACGAGCTGGTCGAGGCCATCGCGGACCCTGACGCCATCGGCGACGAGGCCGTGGAGCCGGACGAGGTCGAGGCCGTCCTCCACCGCATTCAGGCGTTCGATCCGCCCGGCGTCGGTGCGCGTAATCTGCGCGAGTGCCTGTCGCTGCAGCTGCGGTATTTGCCCACGGATCAACCGTATAGAGGCGAGGCCCTTGCCATCTGCGAACACCATTTCGCCGCATTGTCGCGCAACGACCTCGACGAGCTGCGCCGCCACACCAAGCTCGCGCCGGAGCTATTGCGCGAGGCCTTGGCCCTGATCCGCTCGATGCACCCCCGGCCCGGCTCGCTGGTGGCTGATATTCGCCCGGAATACGTCATCCCCGACGTGGTGGTGCAGAAGCGAAACGGCAGCTGGACGGTCGAGCTGAATCCGGAAACAACGCCTAGACTGAGAGTGAACCCCGGCTATCTGAAGCTGATCCGCCGGGCCGACGACGGGCCGGATAACTCGTGTCTGAAGACGCACCTGCAGGAGGCCCGTTGGTTCATCAAAAGTTTGGCGAGCCGGAATGATACGGTGTTACGGGTGGCGACCAAGATTGTGGAACTGCAGCAGAACTTCTTCGACTACGGCGAGGAGGCGATGAGGCCGCTGGTCTTGCGTGACGTCGCCGATTCACTGGAGCTGCACGAATCGACGGTCTCGCGTGTGACGACGCAGAAGTACATGCACACGCCCCGCGGAACCTTCGAGTTCAAATATTTTTTCTCGAGTCATGTGAACACCGCTTCCGGCGGCGAGTGCTCGTCCACGGCGATACGGGCCTTCATCCGCAAGCTGGTCGCCGCCGAGACGCCGAGCAAGCCGCTCAGCGATAACAAAATCGCGGGCATCCTCACGGAGCAAGGCATCAATGTCGCCCGCCGCACTGTCGCCAAGTATCGTGAAGCGATGGGGATACCTCCGTCCAACGAGCGCAAGCGTCTGGCATGAGCGCCGCGGCAAGAGCACCATCAGATGGACCGAGCTTCGGGAACGGCCGGCATAAGCCGGCCGCACCTCTAGGCGTATTACTGCTGGGTGTCGGGACAACGCCAGACGTCACGTGGCCGTCGCCCGGCCATCCGGGCGGCGCCGCTCGGCAACAGCGTGTTGCGAGCCGCTTGTCCGAAGGGCCGGAAACGTCCCGTCGCCGGCTGCCCATGCGGGGCGCCTGATAACACTGGAGTGACGCTATGCAAATCAACCTGACCGGCCACCATGTCGATATCACTGAGCCGCTGAAGGATTATGTCGACACCAAGTTCGACCGTCTGGCGCGCCATTTTGACGACGTGATAAACGTGCATGTCATCCTCAGTGTCGAGAAGCTGCGGCAGAAGGCGGAGGCGACTATCCATGTGAATGGCGCCAACGTGTTTGCCGATGCGGTGCACGAGGATATGTACGCGGCCATCGACGGGTTGATCGACAAGCTCGACCGGCAAGTGATCAAGTACAAGGAAAAGCGCCAGAGCCACCGCGGCAACAACAACGCCAAGGCGGGCATCGAGCCTCCGGCGGACGAGGAGCAGCCTGGCTGACACGCACCCCGCCACGACGGCTCGCAGGCCCGAAGCGTACCGGAGCCAAGCACCGCCTGCTCCGGTGGTGCCGCCACAGGACGATGGCAGAGGGCCTTTTTCCGAACGGCGCCGATCACAGGATGACGTGATCCGGGCGCCGGGACCATCATCACAACAAGCACATAAAGAGCACGCGCGGGGTTCCTTAGGCAATGGTGCCAGCAGACCTGATTACGGAGTCGAGAGTGCTGAGCCGCTGCGAGGTGGCCAGCAAGAAACGTCTGCTGGAAACCTTGGCCGGACTGCTTGCAGAGGGCGATGGTCTGCTCTCCGGGACGTATGTGTTCGATCGGCTGCTGGAGCGTGAACGCCTAGGCAGCACGGGGCTGGGTATGGGCGTGGCATTGCCGCACGCGCGCATGCACGGTATCCAGGCGCCCATCGGTGCCTTCGTGCAGCTGCGCGATGCAGTCGCGTTCGATGCGATCGACGACAAGCCGGTGGATCTCGCCTTCGGTCTGCTGGTGCCGGATGCCACCGACGAGCAGCACCTCCAGCTGCTCGCCACGCTCGCTGCCGCCTTCGATGATGCGGCCGTGCGCAATGCCCTGCGCGAAGCCGCCGGTAGCGCAGAGCTGCTCGGAGTGTTTCGGCACCGGGTCTTCACCGCTTGATTGCGAGCGCATGGACGCCCGTGGCGCGCAGCCTGCTGATGAATCCGATTCACTCATTGCAGGGCCTGGTGGAGCACATCGGCCCGCGGCTCAAGCTTCGCTGGCTGACGCCACCGCCCGCGCAGAGCTGCCCGCTGCTGAGAGAGCAGGGCGCGCAAACCGCGCAGAGTCTCGTCGGCTCGCTCAATTGCATCCACCCGAACCGGCTCCAGGTCCTTGGCGAGGCGGAGATGCTGCACCTGGCTGATTTGAGCAAGCCCGCCTACGAGGAAACCATTGAGCGGTTGTTCTCGGCCCGTCCGGCGGCGATCATCTTCGCCTCCGATATCCAGCCGGAGCCGGTCTTCTTCGATCACGCGGCGCGCACCGGCACCCCGCTGCTTGGCTCCTCAGCTCGTGATGCGGAGATTGTCGATCGACTCCAGCACTTCTTGACCCATGCGCTCGCCGAGCGCACCACGGTGCATGGTGTGCTGCTGGAGGTGCTTGGCCTCGGCGTGCTCCTCACCGGCGATCCGGGAGTGGGCAAGAGCGAATTGGCACTGGAAATGATTGCCCGCGGCCATAGGCTCATCGCCGACGACGCGCCGGAGCTGGCGCGCATCGCACCAGAGGTGCTCGAGGGCAGCTGTCCGGGGCTGCTGCGAGATTTTTTGGAGGTGCGCGGACTCGGCGTACTCAATGTGCGGGCCATGTTCGGCGAGGGTGCCGTGCGCCAGCACGAGATGCTGAACCTCATTGTGCACATGCGGTCTTTCGATAACGAAGGCCTTGCGAGTATCGATCGTCTGCGCGGCAGTCTGTCGACGCGGACCATCCTGGGCGTGGCCGTGCCCGAGATCACCCTGCCGGTGGCACCCGGTCGCAATCTCGCCGTGCTGCTGGAGACCGCTGTGCGTAATCAAATCCTGCGCATCCGTGGCTATGACGCGGGTGTGGATCTGGAAGATCGGCAGGCGCGCGCCATTGCCGGCGGCCGAGAGCGATATGGCGGTTGATGGGCGCAGCCCGCGCGGGCAGGATACGCAAGGCACCAAACTCCAGACCGTATCGAGCCCATGGACTTATTGATCGTCAGTGGCCTTTCGGGTGCCGGCAAGACCGTGGCGCTGCGCACGCTGGAGGACATCGGCTACTACTGCATCGACAACCTGCCGCTGTTCCTGCTGCGGGAGCTGGCTCTGGGTCTCCGTCGTACGCATCTGGGTGCCCCTGGGGAGATCAGGCACTCTGCTGCGGTGGGCATCGACGCCCGCAACCAACCAGATTTTCTGTCGGATCTGCCGCGGCTCAGCGATGAGCTGCGCGAGCAGGGCATCGAGTGCCGCATCATCTTCCTGCACGCAGACACCCACACCCTGATCAAGCGCTTCAGCGAAACGCGGCGCAAGCATCCCCTCACCGGCGGCCAACTATCCTTGGAGGAGGCCATTCAGCGCGAGCGCGAGCTGCTGGAGCCGCTGGGTCGCATCGCTGAGATTCGGATCGACACCACGCATACCAACGTCCACGAGCTGCGCGATCTCGTGCGCGAGCGTCTCGGCGGTGCTGTGCAGGCGTCGGTCCTCTTGCAATCCTTCGGCTTCAAGAACGGTGTACCGGAAGGTGTGGACTTCGTCTTCGACGTCCGCTGCCTGCCAAACCCGCACTGGCAAGAGGCGCTGCGCCCGCTCTCGGGGCGGGATGCACCGGTGATCGAATTTCTGGAGCGGGCACCTGAGGTGGGGGAGATGTGCGCTGACATTCAGGTCTTTTTGGACCGCTGGATTCCGCGCTTCGAGACCGATGGCCGCAGTTATCTCACCATCGCTGTTGGTTGCACGGGCGGCAAGCACCGCTCCGTCTATATCGTCGAAGCGCTCAGCCGGCACCTGACAGAGACCGGCCACCGGGTACTGATGCGCCACCGGGAGCTGCCGTGAGCGTCGGCCTGCTACTGATCACCCATGCCGGCATCGGCACCGAGCTGCTGGCCGCCGCCACCCGTATGCTGGGGCGTTGCCCACTGCAGGCCAAGTCCTTGGCCGTGAGCAATGCCGACGATCCGGAGCGCATGCGTGCGCGGGCGCGGGCCTGTGCCGAGGCACTGGACAGTGGCGACGGCGTGCTGGTCCTGACCGACCTGTTCGGCTCGACCCCGGCGAATATTGCTGCCGGATTGTGCGATGCCGGCCATACGCGCATCCTAAGTGGCGTCAATCTGCCGATGCTGGTGCGGGTGCTGAACTATCCTGAGCTGTCGCTGGACGCCCTGGCAGACAAGGCGCTGAGCGGCGCCCGGGACGGCGTGCTGGAGTGTCCGGGGGTTGGCTGTCAAGCGCTGCCGCATGCGGTGCCGGGTGGCGCCGGCAGAACCGGCTGGAGCTGACACTGCGATGATCAGCAAAGAGCTCGAAATCGTCAATCGGCTCGGCTTGCACGCGCGAGCAGCGGCCAAGTTCGTCAGCTGCGCGGGCGGCTTCGCAAGCGCAGTCGCCGTCGAGCGCAACGGCCGTCGAGTCAATGGCAAGAGCATTATGGGCGTCATGACCCTTGCCGCCGCCTTTGGCACCACGATCCAGGTAGAGGTGAGCGGCGCGGACGAGGAAGCCGCCATCGCGGCGCTGACGCAGCTCGTCGCCGACCGGTTCGGAGAGCCGGAATGACCCTGTCGCTCCATGGGGTCGGCATCGATGGGTCGCGCCCCGTGGCCATTGGTGATGCCTTCCTGCTGAGCCGGGAGCCGTCGCTGGCACCGGCGGAAATTCCGTCGCACGAGGTATCCAGGGAGCTTGAGCGCTTGGACGCGGCGCTGGCTTGCGCGCGTCGCTACCTCGAAGACGTCCGTGCGCAGATCCCGGCAGGCACACCCAAGCACATTGCCGATTTCATCGATGCGCACCTCCTGATGATGACGGATTCGGCGCTGGTGGATGCCACCCGCGATCTGATCCGCGAGCGCTCGGTGAACGCCAGCTGGGCATTGCAGTCGCAGCGCGACACGCTGGTGGAAATCTTCGACCGCATGGAAGATGCCTATCTGCGCACCCGCCGCGACGATGTGGACCACGTGGTGCGCCAAATTCAGCTCTTTCTCGGCAACAATGCAGACACAGACCTGCTTGCAGATGCCGACGTGGCTGGCCGCGTTATCGTCGCCGAGGATCTAGCCCCGGCCGACACCATCCTGCTGCGCCATCGGGGGGTCGCCGCGTTCGTGGTCGAGCATAGCGGGCCAATGTCGCACACCGCCATCCTGGCGCGCAGTCTGGATATTCCGGCTGTCATGGGGGTGCACCGGGCAGTGCAGCGCTTGCGCCAAGGCGAGCTGCTGGTAGTGGATGCGGAGACGGGCACGGTGCTCACGGAGCTTGAGCCGGAGATCCTCGAGCACTACCGAGGGCGGCTTGCGAGCTTCGATGCGCACCGCCGGGAGCTCCGGCGACTCGTACGCAAGCCCTCAGCCACCCGTGACAACGTACCCGTGGTTCTGCTTGCAAACCTGGAGCTGCCGGAGGATGTGTCGGCGGCCCGCGATAATGGTGCGGCGGGCGTTGGCCTCTATCGCACAGAGTTCCTCTACATGAACCGCGATGCGCTGCCGGACGAAGAGGAACATCTTGAGACCTATCTTGAAATCATCCGCGGCCTGGACGGGATTCCTCTCACCATACGCACCCTCGACCTGGGCGCCGACAAGCAAATCCCGGATACGAGATTCCACCCCGCCCGCAATAACCCCGCACTCGGCCTGCGCGCGATTCGTCTCTGCCTGCAGGAACCGGCGCTCTTCCTGCCGCAGCTGCGGGCCATCCTGCGCGCGTCGGCGCATGGACCCGTGCGGCTCATGCTCCCGATGATCTCTGGGATGGCAGAGGTCAACACCGTGCTCGGGCTCATCAACGACGCGCGGCGCCAGATGCGCCGGGATGGCCTCGCCTTCGATCCGCTCATGCCTGTCGGCGGCATGATCGAGGTGCCGGCGGCGGCACTGATGGCCGGTGCCCTGGCGCGGCGACTCGATTTCCTCTCTATCGGCACCAATGATCTTATCCAGTACACGCTCGCCATCGACCGCGTCGACGACACGGTGAGCTACCTCTACGACCCGCTGCATCCGGCAGTTATCCGGCTCATCAAGCACGTCATCGACGCCGCAGCCAGTACCCGGACCCGGGTCAGCATGTGCGGCGAGATGGCCGGCGAGCCCCGCTACACGCCGCTACTGCTCGGCCTTGGGCTGCGGGAGCTCAGCATGCAGCCAGGCTCATTGCTGGAGGTCAAGGACCGCGTGCGGCATTGCCATGTCGGCGCGCTGACCGACGCTGTCCGCGACCTCATGGACCAGCTGGATGAGATGCCCGGACAGGCGCTGCTGGACCAGCTGGAAGCCTGCTCCAACCGCTGACAGCGTTCTCCACGAAGGCATGCACCGCGCTGCGCTGCGGGCGCGGCAGTCGGGCTGCTAAACTGCGCGGCCGCCCGCGCAGGCGCCCTTGCGCCTGCCTTTCTCTATTGCCGCCGCCGTCGGAGCCGCCATGAACGCCGAAGCCATGACCGCCCCGGAGACAGACCGCCTCGACGCCCTGCATGCGGTGTTGAAGTCCGGCTCTGTGGTGAAGGCTACGCGCATGCTGAATGCTCTGCACCCGGCCGAAATGGCCCACGTGCTGCAATCCCTGCCCCCGCAGCAGCGCAAGGTGGTCTGGGGAATGGTGGACGACGAGGTCGAGGGCGAGGTGCTCCTCTACCTGAATGATGACCTGCGGGACGAGCTGTTACGGGATATGGCCCCCAGCCGGATTCTCGCAGCGCTGGATGGGCTGGAGACGGATGATCTCGCCGATCTGGTGCAGGACCTGCCGGCGACCATCACGCGCGAGGTGCTGCGCTCGCTCGACGAGCAGCGCCGCGAGCGCCTGGAGACTGCACTGGCCTTCCCGGAGGACACCGCGGGCGGCCTCATGAATACGGATATGGTGACCGTGCGCCCGGAGGTCACCCTGGATGTGGTCATGCGTTACCTGCGGCGGCTTAAGGAGGGCCTGCCCGATCTCACCGACAACCTCATCGTCGTCAATCGACAGGGCCGTTATCTGGGCGTGCTCTATCTCACTGATTTGCTCACCAACGATTTGGACGACTCCGTCGCCGAGGTCATGACGCTCCAGGTGCAGCCCATGCAGGCAACCCTGGACGCGCGTGACGTGGCCAACCGCTTCGAGCAGCTTGACCTCGTGTCGGCGCCTGTGGTCGATGAAGACGGGCTCTTGCTCGGCCGCGTCACGGTGGATGACGTCATGGATCTGATCCGTGAAGAGGCAGAGCATCAGTTCATGGGACAGGCCGGTCTCAGCGAAACGGAGGACATGTTCGCGCCGGTGCTCCTCAGCGCGCGTCGGCGGGCTTTGTGGCTTGGCGTCAACCTACTGACCGCCTTCCTCGCCGCCTGGGTCATCGGCCGTTTCGAAGCCACCATCCAGCAGGTCGTTGCGCTGGCCGTGCTGATGCCGGTGGTGGCCAGCATGGGCGGCATCGCGGGGACTCAGACCTTGACGCTTGCAATCCGTGGTATTGCGCTGGGTCATCTCAGCGCCAAGAACATGCGCTGGCTGCTGACCAAGGAGCTGGCTGTCTCAGTGATCAACAGCGTCGTCTGGTCATTGGTGGTGGCGGCCGTCGCATGGTACTGGTTCGGCAGTACCGATATCGCGCTCATCATCGCCGCCGCGATCACCATCAACCTGCTCGCCGCAACCTTCTCAGGTGCCCTGCTGCCATTGCTGCTCGATCGCCTCGGTATCGACCCGGCACTTGCTGGGGGTGTCATTCTGACGACGGTGACCGATGTTGTGGGTTTCCTCGCCTTTTTGGGGCTGGCGACCTTCTTTCTGCTCTGAAGGGAACGCAGCGGGTGCTGTAATCCCCCGCATACTGAGCCTGTCATGCCGACGCTCATTCCATGAATGGCGTGCAGCCTAGCAACGACTGATCCAGCCGGCAGCCAGGCTTGCCAGTACTATGCCGGGGTGGTTGGAGCAGTTTCTTCTCCATGGCGTCGATGAGCTTTGCATTGACCGAGGTGGCGCGTCAGACTGACGAGCACACGCAGCGCAACTTGACTTTTGACGGTGATGGTGGCTATTGACTTTTTTTTTGCTTGCTATAAAGTCTCGGCCACTTGTCGGCAACATCCGGAGCAAGCGTGCTCACTTTCGTTGTCGACTCCCAAAGGCTCACCGGTGTGTGCAAGGCGCAGCACAAGCGCCAACACACTCATCCCAGCACGCTTACCAATATTCAGTGCATTCGTAGTTGGAGGTTATTTTGGAGTACAAGAATCTCAGTGTTGAGGAGTTGCAGGCGCAGTTGCAGCAGGTCGAGCAAAGCAAGGTGGATCTCGAAAAGGCGCTCTATCAGCGCTGGCACGAGGCCAAGGCGGAGCTTGCTCAGGAAATACGGCAGTTGGTCGAAAGCCGCGGCTACGATGTGGACGAAATCCTGGATCTGGTCGCTCCGAAGCGTCGTCGTGCCACGGCTGCCAAGAAGGGCAACCGCAACTACGTCCGCTACGTTGATCCGGAAAATCCCGAGAACGTGTATGTTCGTGGCGTCCTTCCCAAATGGATGAAGGAAAAGATGTCGGCGCAGGGTTACGACCCGTCCGTCAGGGAGGATCGTGAGGCGTTCAAAGCCAATTATCTGCAGGCCCTCAAAGACTGACCCCAGTCAGCCCGCCGCGCGCGCAGTCTGTCAGCGCCGCAGCTATCAAGTCACCTAGATCTCCGGTCGCCACCGCGGCGGGCCGGAGATCTCTGGCGTTGGGCGCCGCCCGCGTCGACCGAATTTCCTCCCGCCCGCGGCGACCTGTGCAGGCGAGACTGTACGGCACAGACCTGCTTGCATGGGCGCGCCGCCGCTACCATCGCGGAGCTGTGATCTGAGAGTGCGAGGCGCGCTTGGAGCCGCGCTCCACCTGCCCCATGTTGCGATCTCGACAGCGGCGGACGGCCGCCGCCACCACCGCAAAGCGAGACAATACTCCATGGAGCCAGAAGCAGTCGCAGCCCTCATCCGCGCCGGTCTCCCAGGTGCTGAGGTTTCAGTCACCGGTGACGGTGCGCATTTCGAGGCCGTCGTCGTGAGCAACGCCTTCGACGGTCTGACGCCCATCAAGAAGCAGCGCATGGTTATGGATACCGTGAAGCCGCAGATCGCCAGCGGCGAGCTGCATGCGCTGTCCATCAAGGCCCTGACCCCTTCTCAAGCGAGCGGCTAAACAGCGCTGCAAAGCCGGCCGACAGGGGCGCGCTGCAGGAGTGTGACGTGGCCGTTGCTGTGGCGCCGCCTGAAGCAAGCACGCTGCCGAATGCCGGCACGGCGTCTCTAGAGCGCCTGCGCCGAATGCGGTTGCTGCTGGCGCCTGAGTCGGCTCTCCGGCGGAAAACGGCAGGTAAAAGTACTGCCGCTGCCGGGCTCGCTCGCGATGCTCAGGACGGCGCCGTGATGATTTAGGACGTGTTTAACGATGGCGAGCCCAAGTCCGGTGCCGCCAGATTCCCGTGAGCGCGCTTTGTCCACGCGGTAGAAACGTTCGGTGACTCGCGGGATATGCTCAGGGTCGATTCCGGGGCCGTCATCTGCGACACGGAATACCGGACCGGCCGAGTCATCCTCCCAAGCCACATGGACATGGCTGCCGGCGGGCGTATGCTTGACTGCGTTGAAAACCAAGTTCGAGACAGCGCTGCGCAGCTCGGACTGGTTGCCGATCAGCATCAGATCTCGGTCGAGATCTAAGGCGATCTCGTGGCCGCCGTTACTCAGCGTGCGGGCGTCTGCCACAACTTGGTCGATCTCCTGCGGCATATTCACGGTCGCCACGTTGCCCGCCGTGTCCTCCAACTCCAGCCGTGACAGCGTCAGCAGATCCTCGATGATGCTGCGCATGCGGTTGGTCTGCTTCTCCATCAAGCTTAGCGGCCGGCGATGCGGCTCAGGCGTCAGCGCAGAGCTCGCGAGGTTCTCGACGAAGCCCGCAATGACGGTCAGCGGTGTGCGCAGCTCGTGGGAAGCATTGGCCACGAAGTCCCGCCGGATCATGTTGAGGTGGAAGATCTTCGTGATGTCCCTGCCCACCACTAGACGCTGACGCTTACGCTCGCCGAAGGGTGCCACCCGGATGGAGAGCATGGTGGACTGGTCGTGCTCTGCGGCCACCTCCAGGGGGCGGCCATAGTCGCCCGTATCCAGGTAGTCGCGGAGACCACTTTGGTTGCAGACCTCGGTGAGGAGCCGTCCCTCGTGCTCGGGCCAATTCACACCGAGCAATATGGCGGCGGCGGGGTTCGCCCATTCGATGCGCTGACTCTTACTAAGCACCACGAGGGCGTCCGGCACCGAATTGGCCGCCTCACGGAAGCGCCGCTGAAAGCGGAGCTGGCGCTTGCGACCCTTGCGTGAGCGCTGCTGGTAGCGCCCAACGGCGCGATAGAGCTCGCCCCACAGGCCGAGAGGGAAGGGCGGTGCCAGCCGATGCTGACGCTGAATGAACCGGGCCAGCCGCCAGAGCAGGTAGATGTGGCGGGCCAAATAGACCGCGATCACCAAGAGCAGCGCTTGCGCCAGCGCCATACCAACCAGGTGCAGCATGCCTGCCAGCAAAACACCGGCGAGCAGCACGCTGAGCTCGAAGCCGACGGCCCCCGCGCGCATCTCAGCCGTGGCTCCGCGGCCGTGCGGGGTGGGTTTCCGTCGTCGGCTCGGGCCTGATCGGCGGAGGGTCTGCGGCGGTGTGCGGCGTCCTCACTTGCCGGAGAACCGATAGCCCACGCCGCGCACGGTTTGCAACAGGTTTTCGTGCCCTGTCTGTTCCAGCGCTTTGCGCAGTCGGCGCACATGGACGTCCACCGTGCGCTCCTCCACGTAGACTCGGTCGCCCCAAACCTGGTCCAGCAACTGTGAGCGGCTGAAGGCGCGGTCGGCATGGGTCATGAAGAAGTGCAGCAAGCGGTACTCCGTGGGTGCGATCTCGATGGGCTTGCCATTGGCGCTGACGCGGTGACTCACGTTGTCGATGGTGAGCCCCGCAATCTCGATCTCGTCGGCGATCTCGCCCGGTTTGGCACGCCGCAGCACCGCATTAACCCGCGCAACCATCTCCCGCGGTGAGAAGGGCTTCGTGATGTAGTCATCGGCACCGGTATCGAGTCCCTTAATGCGGTCCTCTTCCTCGCCGCGTGCCGATATCATGATGATGGGCACGCTGCGGGTCTTCGGATTCTGTTTTAGCTGCTCGGCGAGCTCCAGGCCGGAGCGTCCCGGCAACATCCAGTCCAGCAGTACCAGATCTGGCTGCTCGGCGAGGAGCTTGCGTGCATCGTCTGCGTGGCCCGCTTCGAGCACGCGAAAGCTGCTTTCTTCCAGCGCAAAACGAATCACTTCCCGGATATCGGGCTCGTCGTCGACGATCAGTACCGTGGCCATGTCGCTCCCGTACAAGCTGATGCCGTGTCGGCAGCGGATTTTATTGCCGGCCCGTTACGGATAGGTTACCTGCGGCTCTTGGCCACGATGAGCGCGCCGCAACCTCCCTGTCATCTCCGCCCAGTATGCTTCCCAAAGTAGCCGAAACCCAGGGGGCGGGATGACACACGCCACGCTTGCCGGGGCACCCAGCGGCCTCGCCGGGGTCTCAGCCATCGATGACGTGTAAACCGGCCCCATCTAACCTAGGGTGAGACTGACTTCCGGGGCATTTTGCCCAAAAATCAGACGGAGCCGGGCTTGTGCAGAGGTTGGGCGGTTTCCCGGCTCCCTCATTTTCAGCGACTTGCGTCGCCGAAAATGGCGGGGCGTCCTGCCCCGCACGGGAAGCACCAATAAATCGGCGCTTCCCTAGGTCATCGGGCAGGTAATGGTCTCCTACGCATTTCCGGCCCGACTTCAGATCCCGCCGCAGCGGGACGAGCGCGCTTACCGCCGCAAGCTGTTTCAACCCATGATGGACCTCGCTCTGAATTTCCTTGGCGTGGGCAATGCCCGCGCCCTGTCGCTCGGCTCCTCCGCCGCCGTGCTCGAGATGGCTGGCGCGCCGGAGCTGCTTATCGACTGTGGCCCGGCGACGCTCGATGCGTTCACGGCGACTTACCGCCGGTTGCCCCCTGCGCTGTTTATCACCCATGCGCATTTGGACCACATCGGCGGGCTTGAGGGGTTGTACTACAAGCTCGCCACCGGTCCAGCGACGGCGCCGGTCAAGCTCTACGTGCCGGTACCGCTGCTTCCGACCCTGCAGCGACGCTTGGCGGACTATCCGAATCTGCTGGCGGAGGGTGGCAGCAATTTCTGGGACGTCTTTCAATTGGTGCCGGTCTCCGAGAGCTTCTGGCACCGCCAGCTGCAGTTCAGCGTCTTTCCGGTGCGCCACCATCAGCACTTGTCAGCGTTTGGGCTGGCCCTGGAAGGCCTTTTTCTGTTCAGCGGGGATACGAGGCCGATCCCGGAAATCCTGAATCGCTATGCGGCCCGCGGCGAGTGGATCTTCCACGACTGCGCTCTACGCAGCAATCCGTCCCACACCGGGCTGGAAGACCTGCGGCGCGAATATAAGCCGGAGCAGCTCGTGCGAATGGTCCTCTACCACTACGAATCGCCGGAGGCGGGTACGGAGCTCGCCGCGCAGGGTCTGCGCATTGCACGCTCCGGCGAGCGCTTTGCGCTGGAACAGCGGCCCAGGCGTATGGCGCCTGTGGTGCAGGATGGCCACGACGAGACGGCCGCCGCGGCACCTTCGTCACTACCCGATGCCGTAGGCTGGTAGCATGGGGCTGCGTCTCGCAACCTTCCCCCACGGGACGCAGGAGGTCCCTATGGCGCCTATCGACACTCCCGCCACTGATCTCGGCGCCGACGAGAACCGCCGTACTGTGTTTCAGGGCAAGGTGGTGGACGTCGGTCTGGAGCGCGTGCGCTTGCCCACTGGCCGTGATGTGGAATTGGAGGTCATCCGCCATCCCGGTGGCGCCGCCGCCGTCGCGATCGACGACCACGGACGGGTCTGCCTGCTGCGGCAGTATCGCCATGTGGCCGGTGGCTGGCTTTGGGAGCTGCCGGCGGGCAAGATCGATGTCGGCGAGCCGCCGGCGGCAACAGCCGAGCGGGAACTGGCCGAAGAGGCGGGTCTGGTGGCCGCCAGCTGGGCCTCGCTCGGGCGCATGCACTCATCCCCCGGTGTCTTCGCCGAGGTGATCCATCTGTTTCTGGCCCAGGGACTGAGCGAAGTGGACCTGGGCCACGAGGCGGACGAGGTCATTGAGGTGCACTGGCTGCCACTGGCAGACGCAATCGCTCGTTGCGCCGACGGAACCATCACCGATGCCAAGACGTTGATCGGCCTCTACCGCGCCGAAGCCCTGCTGCGCACGGGCGCAGCCGAGGCGGCGGGACCGGGCTGACACTGCCCCGGTCTCAGCTCTCCATCGCCGCCGCCAGCGGCCGATACTGGAGCCCGTAGAGCATCTCCAAATATCGCCGGGTCTCGGCGCGCTCCAGGTCTGTGACATATTTCCAGAAGCCGTAGACGCGGGCCAGGGTCATCATGCGTTCTGCATAGCGCCGCCAGGTGTAATGCGCTTCGACGCGGGCGAGTGCAGCGTCGGACAGCGCCTGCCAGTGGCTCGGGTTCTCGCCGCATCGGCGGAAGAAGTCGGCGATGGTCTCGGCGGAGGCGTCGCCGTGATTCGGGTCGATGTGGAAGCCCGAGACCCCGTCCTCGATGATCTCCAGCGGCCCGCCGAAGCAGGTGGCGAAGGTGGGCACACCGCAGCTCATCGCCTCGATGACCGTGAGTCCGAAGGCCTCGAACAGCGCCGGCTGCACGAAGGCACCGCGGCGGTCGGCAATGTAACGATACAGCTCTCCCGCCAGCTGCTTTTCCAGATGGATGCCGAGCCAACGAACCTGCCCGTCGAGTCCGTGCTCGCCCATCAGATGATGCATGATCCCGATCTGCTCGCGCTCCTCGTCGTCACCCGAGCACCCGGCATCCACATGGCCGCCGACCACCACCAGGTCCACAAGCTCCCTGAGCGCAGGTGAGCGCCCGTACCAGTCCACCAGCCCGGTGATATTCTTGATGCGGTCCAGACGCGCCATGGTGAACAGCAGCGGCTTGTTCCGTGCCGCCAGCACGCCGCGGGTCTCGCCGGGGCGCTCGCCGCCGTAGATCAGGTCCTCGATCTCGGGATGCAGGTGGGTGAGGCGCCGCTCCTCATCGGTATACGGGAAATAGATGTCCTCGTTGGCCCCCGGCGAGACGATGTTGAACTTGGGGTCATAGACATCCACGCCGGCGACCACCCGGAACAGCCCGGGCATGGTGAAGCGGGCGTAACTCTCGTATTGGCCGACGCTGTCGTCGGTGCCGGCGATCTCCTGGTAGGTGCTGGTGATGATGAAGTCCGCCGTGTTCATCGCGATCAGGTCCGCGGTGAACTGGGCGGAGAAGTGATAGCGGTCCTCGTTGTCCCGCCAATAGAGGTCCGAGAACAGATACTTGGTCTTCTCCAGCGCATGGGCAATATTGCATTGGCTCACGTTGAGCCGCTGCGACATGAGTGATGCCACAAGATTGCCGTCTGAATAGTTGCCGATGATCAGGTCCGGGCGGCCGCCCAGCTCCGCCAGCAGCTCACGCTCCGCATCTAACGCATAGCGCTCCAGATAGGGCCAGATGTGGAAGCGAGAGATCCAGTGAGGCATCTCCTCGCCGGCGGCATTGCGAAACGGCACCCGCAAGATGGCCGCGTTGCGGGTGCCTGCGATGGGCTCCAGGCGCTGGTTGCAGAGCGTCCCCTCGGCCTCTGGGATCAGGCGCGTCAGCACCATCACCCGTGGCTCGATGTCGATACCCTGCTCCGCCAGACGCCGGTGCATCTCGCGCTCCAGTGCCCGCACCTGGTCCAGGATATAGACCACTTGCCCGCCGGTGTCCGGGCGCCCCAGCACATTGGACTGGCCGAACCAACCGTGGGGCGACAGGATGGCGATTGAGAAGATCATGGGGACCCGCCCCAGGAACTCCTCCAGCGCCCGGGGTGAGGGCGCCTCTAGGATGTCCAGCAGGAGTCCCATGGTGTCGCGGATGCGCTCTACGTCCGCCCCCCAGCCGGCCTCGAAGCCGTGGCTGCGGAGTTCTGCGGCGACGTCTTCATAGGGCGTGTGCGTGGGCCGGCGGCGCAGCGGGATCAGCATCTGGCGGAGCGCGTTGCGCAGCTCCGCGACGCTCGTGATGCTGTCGTTCAGCATCAACTGCTGGCCGCGGTAGCTGTGCATGCGAAGGAAATTCAGCAGGCGCTGGTCGCCCTTGCCTATCTCCTCGAACAGGCGGCTGGACAGTCGGCGGTTCAGGAACTCGACCCCGCGGCCGATGGAGCTCGACTCCTTGAGCTTGTACTGATCCCGATAGAAGGGCGCCAGATCGATCTCCAGGCCGAAGGGATCCTCGTGTCCGCCGGTGGCCAAATGCTCCTTGAAAGACAAGTACTCCCCGACGCTCACCTGCTGGAGATCCATGGCCTCCAGGTGGATGCGAAGATAATCCCAGCGCGCTACCCGCCGGCGCAGCGCCAGATAGATCCAGGAGGCATCGATGGCCGCCTCCTCGCATTGGTGCAGCGCACGCGCGAGCGCGGTGTCAGCGAGCGCCGGCTCATCGGCACACAGATAGTCGACAGCATCGGTCAGGTCGCTGCGCAGCAGAAACGGCCGGTTGAGGCCGATGATGTGGTGCAGCACCCGGTGCGCCTGGCTGCGGTGCTCCTGAAGAAACGCTGCCAGTGCCGGAATACGGGCATTCGGAATTTCAGTCTCCATCGGCATGACTCCGGTGGATATTGCAGCCGGGCACATGCCCGGCCGCGCGATCCCGAGCCCGGTCGAGCCAAGCTCAGGCGGGCCATCGGGATCTAAAGCGGTATCGGTAACGCGAGCGATGTCGGGACCGGGCTCGGCATCGACGCATCTATGGACGACGAGACCCGCACTGAGCCCACCACAGAGACTTCAACCGGCCCCGGAACAGCACCGGCACGGGCCACCGGCGGCGGCCACTCTCGCTAGACGCTCCCCCAAAGCTCGCTGAAGTTGGCGTAGAAGGCAGGATCGTCGATGGTGGCGCCGCGCCGCCCGACGATGGCCGATGCGAAGCCTTGAGCGCGCTCTAGCGTGTCGCCCACGGACCACCCCCGCAGCAGCCCCAGGATGAGCACAGCGGCAAATCCGTCGCCTGCGCCGACGGCGTCCACGACCTGGACACCGGCACCGGGACTCACCCGGTCCAGCGTGCCGTCGGTGTCGAGGGCGAAGGCGCCGGCGGCGCCGAGGGTGCCATAGACGCGCTCCAACCCATGACGCTCCATGAGCGCGGCGGCATGGGATTCCGGGCTGTCGCCGGCTGGGGCGAGCCGGGCCAGCTCGTCCTCGTTCAGCTTCACCCACCGGGCGGCGTCGAGCAGGGCCTGCACCTGCGCCTCGGACCACCACGGCGGGCGCAGGTTCACGTCCAGGAATACAGCGTCGGTGTCCTCACGCAGGCGCTTGAGCGCCGCCGCGGAGCCCGCCTTCCGCAGCGCGAGCGTCCCGTGGTACAGCAGCTCGCCGCCCGGGCGCGTCGGCAGCGCCGCAGCGTCAATGAAATCGTAGGCGCTGCCGGCGACGATGTCATAGCTCGGCTCGCCGCCCGCAAGCGTCACCTTCACCCGGCCGGTGGGGTGCTGTGGGTCGTGCTGCAGGCCCAGGGTGGTCATGCCCTGCTGCTGCATGGCCGCTTCGATGCGCGCCCCCAGGGCGTCCTCGCCAACGCGGCTCACGAACACTGGGCCGGCGCCGAATGCCGCCAGGTGCCAGGCGACGTTGAAGGGCGCGCCGCCCAGCACCTCGGCGCCGTCGGGGAAGCAGTCGAACAGCGCCTCGCCGAAGACGACGGGCGCCCGGGTCGGGTCGAAGGGCATGGAAACACCTCGGGTGGCAGGTCAGCGGATGATGCTAGGGACGCCGCCCTGGTGCTGCAAGGGGGGCCGGCAACACGGCTGCAGGCTTTGGCCCCCGCAGCGGCGCTGGCCGACTGTGCGCTCAGCCCGTGCTCACCAAGTGAGCGTACGGGTATCGGGTGCGAAGAGTGCGCCGCCGGTGAGCGTCGGATTGCCCACGTTCAGGCCCTCCAGCAGATCCGCCTCGGTGACGCCGTAGTGCTGCATGCACATGGGGCAGACGATGACCTTAGCGCCTGCAGTGACCAACTCGCCGATGATCTCCTGATGCAGACCGAAGCGCTCGCCACCCTGCTTGGCGGCGATAAACACGCCCCGGTCATTCAGGAAGACCGTCAGCGGATGTCCGAGCTCAAGCTGCTTTTGGCCGAAATGCAGCGCCATGTGTGCGCGGTGTGGATCATCGGTGACCAGATTGATAAACAGCGGCGCACCGTCGGCTGTCTCGTCGGCAGCGGTGACGGTTGCGGAGGCTAGGATCAAGGCTACCACCAGGAGCAGCAGGCCGTGAAAGCGCAAGGGGGCTGAGGTCATGGCTTCGAAATCTCCATTGTCAGGGTTGGCTCATGGGTCAGGCACGCCGCTGCGGGCGCTGGCCGTGCCGCAGAGATCGTGCGCAGCGCCGGGCGGAGGTGCCCGTGGCGGCGGCCAACAATACCGCCACGAGCACCGGCGAGAAGGGCTGATCCAACACCAGCGCTCCCGCGAAAGCGACGACGTAGCAGACGCAGCCGAGCATCGTGCACCACACCAGACTCGAGCGCCAGCTTGCCGCGACACGAAAACCGATCCAGGCGGGCACCAGCACCAGCGCGAAGGCGGCCATGAGCCCCATGCTCGCGGTGCCCGCCGCCATGCCGGCCGCCGCCAGCAGGTCGAAGCCCAGGTGCCAGCGCCGCGCGGGCAAGCGATTGGCCGCATCGTGCTGCGGCAGCAGGCGGGCGCGCAGCAGGCGCGGGATCAGCCAGGGCAGGGTGATGGCCGCCGCCAACCCCAGCGCGACGGCTGCCGTCAGATCGGCGGGCCCGGCGAAGTAGAGCTGACCCTCGATCAGCGCGTGGCCCAGCTGCTCGCCCAGGGCCGTGTTGGCGCCGACGAGCAGCAGCGCGGCCCAGCCGCCGAGGATCATGAAGCCGTAGACGGCATTACCGCGGGCACCGCCGGCCCCTTTGGCGACGGCGCCACCCGCAGCGGCGGTGAGGCCGCCCACCACGGCGGGCAGGCCCGCGGCGAGCCCGAGTAGGGCGCCGGCGGCGGCCAGGTGGGCATAGCCGAGCGCCGCGAGCCATTCTTCCCGCAGCATCAGCAGTGCCCCCAGCAGCGGCAGCACGCCGGCGAGCAGCAGGCCGACGACGAAGGGCAGGCGGAAGATCGGGTCGGCGAGCGCGCTCAGGTCCATTCGACATCGCCTGCTGTCCGCGCCGCCGCGTGCCCGCGCTCTGCGGCCAGCGCGCCGCCTGCGTCCAGTGCCAGGATGCGGCTGCAATGGGCCTCCAGGAAGGCGCGCTCGTGGCTCACCAGCAGCACCGCGCGGTCCGCACGCCGCGCGGCGAGCATCTCGGCCAGCACTGCGGTGTGGACCGGGTCCAGATTGTTGGTGGGCTCGTCGAGCAGCACCAGGCCCGCGGGGCCGGCGAGCGCCGCCCAGACACAGAGCAGCTGGTGCTGGCCGCCGCTGATGCGGTCGAGGCGTTGCGGCAGCAGCGCCGCCAAGGTCGGCGGCAGGCCGGCCGCTTGCGGGTCTGCGCCGGCGACAGCGAGGAGCTCGCGGCCCGTTACCGGCAGCGGGTCGAGCCGCACCGGTGCCTGCGGCTGCACCGCGATGCCCACGCCGGGCGTCAGCCGCAGGCGCCCGCCGAAGCGGTGCGCCTGCCCGGCGATGGCGGCGAGCAGCGTGGACTTGCCGCTGCCGTTGGCACCCCAGATGCCTACCACCTCTCCGCGGGCGAGGGCGAGCGACACCGGACCCACCACCGGCCGCCGCCAGCCGGCGACCAGGCCCTCAAGCTCCAGCACGGCACCCGGCGGCTGGCCGTCGGCGGGCGACGGCTCCCGGAACAGCCGGTCAGGCGCCGGCAATGGCGCTCACCCAACGGTCGATGTGCTGTAGGTAGCCGTCGCCGTCGGCGTTCACCGGCGGCGACAGCGGCAGGGGCTCCACCGGCCAGCCCAGCTCACGGCCCAGCTTGCGCGGGCCCTTCGGCGAGTGGTGTGGCGCATGGATGATCACGCCGTCACGCCCGCTGAGCTTGCCGGCCAGCGCCCGCAGGTCCCGCCCGCTCGGCGGCACGCCCGGCACCGGCTCGATGGTGCCGAGCAGGGGCACGTCGAAGCGCTCCAGCAGGTAGACGGCATCGCGGTGATAGAGCACGGCGCCGGGCGCGCCCGCGAGCTCGGCCTGCCACTGCGGCAGCCGCTGCTCGACCGTCTCCGCGAAGCGCCGGGCATTCGCGCGATAGCTCGCGGCATTGCCGGGATCCAGCCGGGCCATGCGCGCCCCCAGCGCCTCGGCTACCTGCGCCATGCGCACCGGGTCTAGGTCCACGTGCGGGTTACCCGCCGGGTGCACGTCGCCCATGGCCCGGTCCGCCGGGCCGCCGACGTCCAGCAGCGGCACCTGGGCCGCGGCCTCGAAGTAGCCCTCGCGCCCCGGCAGGATGTCCGGGTTGGCGGCGCTCGCCGACGCCGCCGGCAGCCAGCCCATTTCCAGCTCGGCGCCCACGGCCACCAGCAGGTCCGCGCCGCGCAGCGCCCGGATCATGCTCGGCTTGGCCTGCAGCGCGTGCAGGTCCCGATCCGGCCCCGCCAGCACCGTCAGCTGCGCCGACGGTGCCACCGCCCGCACCAGCGCGCCCATGCTCGGACTCGTGGCCACCACATCCAAGGCCAGCACCGGCGTCGCCAGCAGCAGCCAAGCCGCTACACCCATCATCCATCTCTTCATGACATCACCTCGGTTCCAGGTTCACATTGGGCGAGCACTTCCTCGCCCCTCAGCCCTCAGCCCTAGAATTCATGCGCCCCATGACTCCCTAGGCTCATCAGGAATTGCAGGTAGAAGGCGCTGAACTGCTCCCGCTCCTCCCCATGCTCGTCTTCCCCCACGAGGATGTCGTTGTAGGCGTACTGCGCCCGCAGCTGTGAAAACTCCGAAAGGTTCCAGGTGACATTGGCCGTCCAGCGGTCTGAGCTGCCGAAGCTCTCGCTGCGTCCGCCGCTGACCTTGTTGGTGAGCCCGAGGATGTCGTAGCGCAGGCCGGCCTTCCACTTCGGCAGGAAGCCGTAGGTGGCTTGGGCATAGAGACCGTCGGTGGTGTAGGTGCGGTTGCTGCCGATGCGCTCGGGATGGGCGCTGGAGCGGATGGTCAGGTCCTTGCTGGAGCGCAGGTACTCGCTCTGGAAGGTGAAGTCGCCCTGGCCGTAGGCGCCGGGGGCGTCGTATTTGTACACCAGATCGATGCCCCAGAGGTCGGCGTCGCCGGCGAGGCCCGTCTCATGCAGCTCCTCGGTGATGCCGTCGGTGTGGACGTGCATGTGCTCGTCTGCGTGCCCGTCTTCATGTGCGTGCTCCTCCTCATGCGCATGCTCGTCTTCGTGGGCATGATCCTCCTCGTGCGCATGCTCATCCGCATGGGTCTCCACCATGTGAGTGTGCGTCTCCATGGCCTGGTGCTGGGTGGCGTGTGCATAGGACACGCCGATCTGCAGCGCATGGTTGCGGCCGAGCTCCGGTGCCACCTTCGCAAAGGCGGTGAAAAGCCGGGGCCCCGAGTCCGTGTCGCCCAGGTTCAGCTCGGTCTGCTCCGTCTCGCCCAGCGTGGCCCCGAAGACCTCTTGGTCGCCCTGCAGCGCCTCGGCGCCCAGCAGGGTATAGACGGGCAGCTCCGGCAGCCAGGTGAGCTGCACGCCGGTGTCCTGAATGCCGTGGAACCCCAGCAGGTTCAGATAGGGCAGGTTCTGGTCGACGAAGTCCCACTGGTGTGGGTGCTGGTTGTTGATGTAGCCGAAATCGCTCAGGAACTTGCCGCCTTTGACCCGCAGACCGTAGGGCAGGGAACGGGTCTGGAAATAGGCCTCTTCGAGGGTGACGTCGCCGTCGCCGCTGACGGTGATATAGCTCGCTGCATCGAAATACGGGTCAACAGTGGCGCTGAAATAGAGCTCTGCCGAGCGCAGGTTGAAACCGGGCTCCGCGACCGCGTGCGCATGGCCGCCGTCGGCATGCGCATGGCCGTCCGCGCCATGGTCGTGGTCGTGCCCATAGCCACCGCCGGCCTGGAAGGCCTCGCCCACCAGCGCGGCGCCGTTTCCGTCCTCGGTATCGTCTTGGTAGTAGTTGCCGTCCAGGATCACCGAAATCTGCGGGTTGAAGGCGGTGCCCGAGGTCACCGCGTCGAACAGCCCGGCGCTGCGGCTGCCCGCGGGCACCTGGCCGGTTGCCTGGCCCTGGCTGCGCAGCACGCGCGGCGCCGTCATGGGCAGCGACAACGCATCGGCACCGGCCGCCTGGCGCGCCACCTCGGCGGCCTGCTCGGCATCGGACAGGCGGGACTCCAAGGCCCGGATACGGCCTTCGTATTGGCTGCGCATGGCGTCGAGCTCTGCGCGCAGTGCGTCGATGTCGGCATCGCCGGCGGTCACCGCGGCGGCGGGTGTGAGCAGGGCGCCGAGCAAGGCGCCCCGCACGAGGGGCTGGTTCATGTGTGCACTCCGATGGGACAGGGGCCGTCCACCGCGCCGCCATGGCGCCTGCGGGCGCCGTGAGCGCGGCACGATCTCGTTCGACTGGGCGGGCTCTGCGGGCGGCTCAGCGCCGCCGCTGGCCAGGCTCAGGTCGCGTCGGCGGCCGGCGGCGCCCGGGGGAGGTGCGGATTGAAGGGGACCGGGAGTGCGGGGCGGGTGAGCGCGTCCGCCCGGTGCAGGGGCGCAACGGCGCTGCCTGCCATCTCCGGCGGGGCCTCTGCGAGCGCGGCGCCCAGGGGTGCGCCGGCCAGACAGACCTCGCACAGGTCGTCGTCCGCGTGCGCCAGGTGCTCGATGCCCTTTCCCCCGAGCCGTGCATGCCCCCCCCCCACGGCCCCGGGCAGCCCCCCGGCACCGGA
>NZ_JAIFKJ010000065.1 GCF_019695415.1 Thiohalocapsa sp. | reverse complement strand
TGGCGGCCTTGATGGTGGCGGCCAGGCCACGGCTCTGCAGCTTGCTGAAGATGAAAGGCTTGAACAGCTCCAGCGCCATCCGCTTGGGCAGGCCACACTGATGCAGCTTGAGCGTCGGTCCCACCACGATGACCGAGCGCCCCGAGTAGTCGACGCGCTTACCGAGCAGGTTCTGGCGGAACCGCCCCTGCTTGCCCTTGATCATGTCGGCGAGGGACTTGAGGGGCCGCTTGTTGGTCCCGGTGATGGCTCGACCACGACGGCCATTGTCGAGCAGCGCGTCGACAGCCTCCTGCAGCATGCGCTTTTCGTTGCGGACGATGATGTCCGGTGCCACCAGATCCAGCAACCGCTTGAGGCGGTTGTTGCGGTTGATGACGCGGCGATACAGATCGTTGAGATCGGACGTGGCGAAGCGGCCGCCGTCCAGCGGCACCAGAGGACGCAGCTCCGGTGGCAGCACCGGGAGCACGGTGAGGATCATCCATTCCGGGCGGTTGCCGGAGGCTTGCAGCGACTCCATCAGCTTCAGGCGCTTGGAGAGCTTCTTGATTTTGGTCTCGGAGTTGGTTGCCTCGATCTCCTCCCGCATGGTGCGGATCTCGGCATCCAGGTCGATGGTGCGCAGCAGCTCGAAGACGGCTTCGGCGCCCATGCGCGCGTCGAACTCGTCGCCGTTCGCCTCCAGCGCGTCCAGATACTGCTCGTCGGTGAGCAGCTGGCCGCGCTCCAGATCCGCCGTCATGCCGGGGTCGACGACGACGAAAGACTCGAAGTAGAGCACCCGCTCGATGTCGCGCAGGGTCATGTCCAGCAGGAGGCCGATGCGCGAGGGCAGCGACTTCAGAAACCAGATGTGCGCGACGGGGCTGGCCAGGTCGATGTGACCCATGCGCTCGCGGCGCACCTTGGCCAGTGTGACCTCCACACCACACTTCTCGCACACCACACCGCGGTGCTTGAGGCGCTTGTACTTGCCGCACAGGCACTCGTAGTCGCTCACCGGGCCGAAGATCTTGGCGCAGAACAGGCCGTCGCGCTCCGGCTTGAAGGTCCGGTAGTTGATGGTCTCCGGCTTCTTGACCTCGCCGTAGGACCAGGAGCGGATCATGTCCGGCGAGGCCAGCCCGATGCGGATGGCATCGAACTCCAGCGCCTGACCCTGCTGCTTGATGATTCTGAGCAGATCTTTCAAAGCCGATCTCCGTAGAAGAGGGTTTCGAGTATCGAGTGTCGAGTATCGAGGTTGGCGGACCTACGCCGGCGGGCGTCGAATCCCGGTGCGTCTGGCGCCCCTCGTCACTCGCTACTCGTAACTCGCTACTCGTAACTCGAATTCGAAACTAATCCTGTTCCAATTCGACGTTGATGCCGAGGGAGCGGATCTCCTTGACCAGCACGTTGAAGGACTCGGGCATGCCGGCCTCCATGCGGTGGTCGCCGTCGACAATATTCTTGTACATCTTGGTGCGGCCATTGACGTCGTCCGATTTCACCGTGAGCATCTCCTGAAGCGTATAGGCGGCACCATAGGCCTCGAGGGCCCAGACCTCCATTTCGCCGAAGCGCTGACCGCCGAATTGTGCCTTGCCGCCCAGCGGCTGCTGAGTCACCAGACTGTATGGTCCGGTGGAGCGGGCATGCATCTTGTCGTCCACCAGGTGGTTCAGCTTCAGCATGTACATGTAGCCGACGGTGACAGGCCGCTCAAAAGGCTCACCTGAGCGGCCATCGTAGAGCGTTGTCTGGCCGGATTCCGCCAGGCCAGCAAGGCGCAGCATCTGCCGGATTTCTTCTTCGGTGGCACCGTCGAAGACCGGCGTGGCCAGCGGCACGCCACCTGTGAGGTTTCGAGCGAGCGCCAACAGCTGCTCATCATCAAGCTCGTCCAGGGCCTCTTTCTTGCCGCTCGTGTTGTAGAGCTCTTCGAGAAAGCCGCGCACTTCAGAAGCGGCAGCCTCGCTGCGGAGCATCGCGTCGATGCGCTGACCTAGGCCCTTGGCCGCCCAACCCAGATGCGTCTCCAGCACCTGGCCGACGTTCATGCGCGAGGGCACACCGAGCGGGTTGAGTACAATGTCCACGGGCTCGCCGTCGGCACTGAAGGGCATGTCCTCGACGGGCACAACACGGGAGATCACGCCCTTGTTGCCGTGGCGACCGGCCATCTTGTCGCCGGGCTGGATGCGCCGCTTCACGGCAACATAGACCTTGACCATCTTCAGCACACCCGGGGCCAGCTCGTCACCCTGGGTGATCTTGCGCTTTTTGGTCTCGAAGTGGTCACGGAACTCTTCGCGCTGCTGCTTGATCTGCGCCCCGGCGGCCTCGAGCTGCATCGCCGCGTCCTCGCTGCGAAGACGGATCTCCAGCCAGCGGTCACGACCGTGCTCTTCAGCGAGCTCGTTGAGATAGGTCTTGGTGATCTTGGCGCCCGCCTTCAGTCCAGCGGGGCCGCCGTCGGCAGTCTTGCCGACCAGAAGCTTCTCCATGCGCTGGAAGGCGTCCTTTTCCATGATGCGCTGTTGGTCGCCCAAGTCCTTGCGGATGCGCTCGAGCTCCATCTCCTCGATCTGCAATGCGCGCTTGTCCTTTTCGACGCCGTCGCGCGTGAAAACCTGCACATCCACCACGGTTCCGGCCATGCCGGACGGCAGTCGGAGCGAGGTGTCCTTCACGTCCGAAGCCTTTTCGCCGAAGATAGCGCGCAGCAGCTTCTCTTCGGGGGTCAGCTGCGTCTCGCCCTTGGGCGTGACCTTGCCCACCAGGATGTCGCC